>JAFSRK010000231.1 GCA_017446165.1 Ruminococcus sp. | reverse complement strand
GGGCTTCAACCGTCTCGGCTTCAAGGACAAGAACGAGGTCAGGCAGGCGGCTGATAAGATCGAAAAATCCATCTATAACCTCGAAGGCGTCTATCAGCACTATGCGACAGCTGGCATCTTCGACCCCTATTATGATGCGCAGCAGAGCAAATTCAGAGAGCTGACGAGTCTTTTGGATCTTTCCAAGATCCCGCTCGTCCACCTCGGCAGCGGTATCGCGCTGATGGCACACAAGAAGCCCGACATCGCCACTGCGACCCGCATGGGGTTGATGATGTACGGCTACAACATCTCCCCGGACTCATACGGTTCGGGACTGAAGGATCGCTTGCGTTCTGCACGCGACAACTACTACCAAAAAAAGTACCACCTCAGCGAAGTGATCCGCGACGTTGAGTTAGAACTAAAGCCTGCCATGACGATGAAATGCAGGATTCTGCAATTAAAGGATGTCAAAAAGGGCGAGCATATCGGCTACGGCGCGGCATATACCGCCGAAAATGACATCCGCATCGCGATCCTGCCTGTCGGCTACAACAACGGCATCGGTCATCAGAATCACGGCAGAGTCGTTGAGATCGGCGGCAAGCTCCGTCCTGTTGTCGGCGAGATCGGCATGAATATGATGGCGGTCAAGGTGGACAAGGATACGACCTATAAAGATGAAGTCATCCTGCTCGGAGGAAAGATCACCCTCGGTATGTTCTCGCGCTTTTCGGGAATGGGACTTGCTGAGATCATGCTCAGCGTCGGAAAGAACAACAAGAGATACTACGTCAAATAAGAAAGAGATACTATGAGCGATAACGAACAGCTTTTTGAGCTGACCGGTTCGGTCGAAACAATCATATACAGAAACGATGAAAACGGTTATACGGTACTGGAACTCGAGGGTGAAGAAAGCATGATCACCGCAACCGGCACGATGCCGCTTGTCAGCGTCGGCGAGACCGTTAAGCTCTACGGCGTGTTCAAGAATCATCCGTCCTACGGCGAGCAGTTCGTTGTATCCGCTTTTGAGAGAGCGATGCCCGAGAACATGGACGGGATCCTCAAATACCTGTCGAGCGGTGCGATCAAGGGCATCGGACCTGCGACAGCCCGCAGAATGGTGCTGGAGTTCGGGGAGGATACCTTGGCGGTACTTGAAAATGAACCGGAACGAGTCGCGAAGCTCAAGGGAATCTCGCTGAACAAGGCGAATGAAATCAGCGAACAGCTCAAGCGGGTCGTCGGAATTCGAGAGCTGATGATCTATCTTGCGAATTACTCGATATCGCCGAATGCGGCGGTCAGGATATGGAAACGACTCGGAAACAACGCGATCCCGATGATTGAGGAGAATCCCTACATCCTCTGTGAAGACGGAATCGGGATCTCCTTTGAGACCGCCGACATGATCGCTCTGTCGCACAACGAGCCGAAGGACTCGCGCGTCCGCGTCAGAGCCGCGCTCGCACATGTGCTGAGTCACAACCGCCTCAACGGTCACACCTGTCTGCCGGCAGAAAAGCTTTTGCCTACTACCGCTCAGATGCTGGAGGTCGATCCCGCCGCGTGCGAAGCGGCGCTCCGCGAAATGATCAACGACAATTCGCTGGTTGAAGATACTCTCGAGGGCAAGGAATTCATTTTTCTGCCATCGCTCTATGACAGCGAGCAATATGTCGCAGCACGTATTAAAATGCTGATGCGATTCCCCGCGATGGTGATCGGCGGTGTTGAGGAAAAGATCAGGCACATCGAAGAACACGATCAAATCGAGTACGCCGAACTGCAAAAGAAAGCAATCGGAGAGGCGCTGACGAAGGGACTCCTGATTCTGACAGGCGGACCGGGAACCGGCAAAACCACCACGCTGAACGCGATCATCCGCCTGCTCAGAGAAAGCGGTCAGAAGGTCATGCTGTGCGCGCCTACCGGCAGAGCCGCACAGCGCATGACAGCCGTCACCGGCGTTGAAGCAAAAACCATCCACCGACTGCTCGAGGTCAGCTATGATATTGATGACAAGCCCGCTTTCAAAAAGAACGAACGCAATCTGCTGAACTGTGACGCGCTGATCATCGACGAGGTCAGCATGGTCGATTTCCAACTTCTCGAATCCGTTATGCGTGCCTTACCTCTTTCCTGCCGTTTGATACTGGTCGGCGACTCGAACCAGCTGCCGTCCGTCGGAGCAGGTAATGTCCTGCATGATCTGATCACATCGGGTGAGATCCCTGTCGTCACGCTCACAGAGATCTTCCGCCAG
>JAFSRK010000230.1 GCA_017446165.1 Ruminococcus sp. | reverse complement strand
GCGAGAGCGGTCAAGCCGACACGCGCAGTCCTCGAAGATCAGAACGTGATATATCGTTCCCGGAACGTCATAGCCGTATCGGTAAACGGCGGGTATGTGTTCTTCAATCCCCGGCTCTGCGGTACCTATCCCAAACAGGCAATGCAGGGCGAGGATGAAAACGGATTTATCAGTCTTGAATCTGTCGGATCGTCTACGGAATACAGCGTGAGAATGTGCGGGACGCCTCTCGGCTCCATCGTGTGAGAGGGGGATGCAAATGGATATTTCCAAATTCGGCACAAAAGCCGCTTTGCAGTACGCTCTCAACATGCTTTGCCGGAACGCAAAGGTCGAGGAATGGACCGAATACGGCGGCGATCCGTATTATTTCCGCATCACGCTTGAAGCCTCGTCTGTCGGCGCTTCTCTCCGGACGCTGATGCGCGTCATCGACAGTATCAGACCGGTCAGGTCTCTGCTCGAAAGTGGCGCGATCATCCTTCATTCGGAAGAGATCGCAACGGTATCTGAACAGTCCGGCTTCGTCATCTATTCCATTCGGTGCTGCGGCGTAATCCCGGAAGAAGCGGTAAAGGGCAGAATCGAAGACGAAATCATCACAATCACTCTCGGCGCAGACGGCGCCGAATTTGTGGCTGCTCTCGCAGGCACAAAAGACACCGGCACTATTCCGAGCGAAGCCGTTTCCGGCATAGCGCGGAGTGGCAATATAAACTTGGGAACAATGGGAGATGCCGCGGCATATCACGCCCGTGCGTGCGGCACATCGCCCGGCTCCCTTATATGAAAGGAAGGTAGAAATGGCACTTGATACAGCAGCATTAAGCGATTTGCGCAGCTATGTCAAACGGCGCGTCGGTTTTCTCAAGTACCGCGTAGGCACGAGCTATACGAAGGTACCGATCAGCGACGTGCAGATCCTCCCAACGGGGGTAGTCCGCGTACAGGCATCTATTGTCCCGAGCGGTGCTGTCACGATCAATCGCGTAGAACTCTACAACAACGCGAGCGAGCTGTGGGCGCATCAGGATGTGAGCATCACACTCGACCAAGGGCAGACGGGCGTTCTGTATTGGTTTGATTTCACGATAAGGGAGGCGTCTGAATAATGCGTAACAGAACATACTGGGTTGATCACGTACTCAGTGAAACAAACAAATTTACCGTGATTGCCGATCATGACGATATCTACACGATCACTCCGTACGGTACCGTCATGCAGCAGGGTACTTTCCAGGATGCCGCACATTTCAACTCGATTGAGGAAGGATTGACGGCAAACGAGGAAGCGATCTACATTCTGCTCGATTTCGCCAGGCACAACAAAGAAACCGCAGACAAGAGACTGGATGCGGCCGAGGCGCATATCGACGAACTGTACGCGACCGAGACGGGGACGGTCACGCTCACGAACACATCAAAATACCCCTTTAACAATTCCAAGCAGACCGTGGCGCTTTCCACCAACAGAGACACCGGAAACTATGTCGTTGTGGTAGAAGTCACCGCGGCGAGCGGTAACGTCGGCGAGATCATCGTCAGCGATCAGCTCGTCAACGGATTCAAGGTCGAATACACCGGAAGCGCGGCGAGCGCAACAATCAGCTACAAAGTGATAGGAGGATGGAGCAAATGATTATCATCAACAAAAACGAAGGACCGAAGATCGAATACGAAGTCACCGGCAAGAAAATCTGCTTTGACGACGATCTGACGATCAACCTTGCCAAGCGCGAGGAAGACGATCCCGTTCATATCGACGTCTGCTTCGATGCTGACGGCGATCTCGTGAT
>JAFSRK010000229.1 GCA_017446165.1 Ruminococcus sp. | reverse complement strand
GGATAGTATCTCACGTAGGGGCGGGTCTTGACCCGCCCGTTCGCGAAGCGACCGAATAGCAATTGTCAGCGGCGAGTTGTAGGGGACGATGCCCACATCGTCCCGAAGCCCTCCTGACAGATGCATTCTCTCGTTGGGGCGACCATTGATCGCCCACCCGCGCAGCAGTCAAATGTGAGGCATACTGCTTCGCTTTACAAATCTCGCCGGATTAGCCATAATAAAAATGAATCAAACCGACATCCGGCGCGTCTAATAGACAGAATCGCGATTCCCTGAAAGGAGCGAACCTATGAAACCAAATGATCTGAAAAACCTCTATCTGATCACGCCTGATGCCCACAACACCATTATACGAACACTGAACGCGGCGGGTTACCCTCAATCCGAACCGATCCGCAGAAAGCGTCCTCTGAGAAAGCTCGTCGTTGCTGTCGCGATCATCGCAGCGCTCGCGGCGCTCACTGCCGTCGGCTATGCCGCCGACTTCTTCGGACTCAGGACACAGCGCGTCGGCAAGTACGGGCTGGACCTGACCATCACCGAGGACAGCTCACAGCCTGCCGAGAAAAAACGCGTCCGCCCGATCATCGGCTACATCCCCGAGGGATGCAAGCTCGTCGGCGATGAGGAGGACGGCAAATATTGGTACGCCACCGACGGCAAGGAGTACGGCGCCGAGATCTCGGTCGGCGTCTATCTCACCGACGCGGGCGAGTATCGGGACGCGGGACGTTACGTCGTCGAATCCGAGGAGCTGGAGATCAACGGACATCAGGCGGTCATCGGCGCACAGCAGCTCGAACCCGGCGGTGAGAAATCCTACTTCGGCGTGGAATACTTCGAGGACTGGGGCTATGTCGCGCACTTCAGCGGCAACAATAAGGACGAGCTGCTCAAGTTCATGCAGGGCGTCGATCTCGAAGAGGACGTCGACTATACCGAGCCGCCGACCGCCGCCAAGATGATTGACCCTTTGCCCGAGGACGACTATGCCTTCAAAATGCGCGAGGATCTCCGATTCGCAGAGATCGGTCAGCCCTTCGGATACACCGAATGGCGTTGGATCGAGAACGGCGATAAAAAGCCCGACAGCTTCACCGTCACCGTCAGATCTATCGAGAAGCGCGACAGCTATGACGGACTGGATCAAGATGGCTTTATGTACGGCGAACGCTTCTCCGAATGGTTCGACGACGATAACAAGCTGATCACACCCTACATCCGTCAGGATTATGACTTCGGCGACAGCGACGGTCTCAACGAGCAGATCACTCATACCGATACCTTGACCGAACGCCGTTTCATGGTTATCACGGTCGACGTCACCGCCAACGCCGATACAAAGAGCGAGGGCGCGCCGATCACCGCCTGGGCGACCCCGATCATCCGCGAGGACGGCGACAGCTATGACTACCCGACAGGCTACGCAAAGGCGTTCCTGATGTATCAGCCCGCGGATCACCTGACGATCATCAACTGGAAAAAGGGCGATACCCGCACCTATACCTACGGTATCCTGGTCGACGACGAGATACTCGACCGATCCTGTATCGAATTCATCAGCGAACGCTATGAGGTCGATCATAAAGCCGAAACCGTCGAAAAAATCACGGAGAACACCTGCGTCATGCTGAGGGGCGGTGACGCAAAATGACCAAAGAACAGTTCACCGCTCAGGTACTTGAATGTGAGGACATGCTGTACAAGGTCGCGATGGGCATGCTGCGTAACGACGCCGACGCAGAGGACGCGATCCAGACGGCGATCCTCAGAGCCTTTGAAAAGCTCCCAAGCCTCAAAGACGACGCGTACTTTTGCACATGGCTGACGCGCATCCTGATCAACACCTGCAAAAGTCGACTCCGTCAGCAAAAGCCGACACAGCCGCTCGCCGGGCATGAAAAAACCTCCGCCTCCCCGCAAGAGGAGGTGGAGGTACGCGCCGCTGTGGAGGCTCTGCCGCTGAAGCTCAGGCAGGTGACGATCCTCTACTATTCCCTCGATTTCACCACGCCCGAGATCGCCGCGATCCTCAGGATCCCGAAAGGCACGGTACTCAGCCGCCTCGACAAAGCCCGCAGGCTCCTGCGCCTCGACCTCGAATAATGAAACCGACCCCCGAAGGACAGCTCCCTCGGGGGTCGGTTATTTTCGATCAATCCGCGATCAGCACATAGTACTCATACGCCTGATAATCTCTTTTGGCAAAGTCCGCCTTGGTCATCTTCACTTCATCGGTGGTGAGCGTTTTGCCGTCATAGTGCATCACACAGGTAACGTTCTCTGCGCCGATATCCGCAGTGATGTCCCCCAGCGCGTCAAAATAGAGGTTGCCGACAAAGATCACGGTGTTATCGCCGTCGGTTCTCGTGAACGTGGTGACGTTCGCGTCATTGGTCGTGATGAACGCGATATCCGCGTTGGTCGAGCTGAGCGCCTTGTTCTGAGCTTTCAGCTTTGAGAGCGCGGTGATTAGCGGAGCGTACTTCGGCTCGCTGTCCCATTTGACGGTGTCCTTCTCAAAGAATGCGATCTCATGGTCATAGCCCTCTTCGTTACCTGTATAGATCAGCGGGATGCCCGGCGCGAGGTATGATACCGCCAGCATCGGGACATATGTATCGCCGAAGCGCTCGACGACGCTGCCCTCATAGGAGTTCTTGTCGTGGTTGTCCAGATAGTTCATCGGGAAGCTGCCCTGTTCATAGCGCGGACCGGGCTTCATCGCCTCCTGCACGGAGTCGGTGCCGATGCCGCCCTTGACCATCAACGCCTGACCGTAGAAGTTGTCGTTGTAGCAGCTGTCGAAGGCATAGCCCGTCAAAGTAGGCGCCGCAGAGGACTCGGCGAGCATCATGATTTCGCTGTTGATGGATTTGAGCTTGTACACCGCGGCGTTCCAGAAGCCCGCCGGCACGCCGATCGCGTGATCACAGCGGAAGCCGTCGACGTCCATGTCCTCGATCCAGTACTGCATACAGCGGATCATCTCGGCGCGCATCTCGTAGTTATCATAGTTGAGCTGAGCGGTATCCGTCCAGTCATACGGCGACTTGATCTTTCCGTCGTCGCCCTTGACGTACCAGTCCTCATGCTCCTTGATCCACGCGTTGTCCCGGCCGGTATGGTTGGCGACCCAGTCGAGGATGACCTTGAAGCCCATCTCGTGTGCCTTATCGACAAGGCGGGTGAAATCCTCCTTGGTGCCGAACTCGGGGTTGACGTCCATATAATCGGCTACCGCGTAATAGGAGCCGAGGGTTCCTTTTCTCTCGGTTTCGCTGATGGGATGGATCGGCATGAGCCACAGAGTGTTGACGCCCATATCTTTGAGCCTGTCGAGGTGATCCTCAAACGCCTTGAAGGTACCCTCCTCGGTGAACTGTCTGATGTTGACCTCGTACAGGACACAGGTGTCGAGCCACGAAGCGTTCGTGTGCGTGAGGATCGGATCCGAGCCGGAGATATCGGTCATCACGCCGTCGATGACGCTGCCCTCCTTGACGTCGTCCGACATCACATAGTCGTTCTTTGCCGCCTGCTGAGTATCGCTTTGAGCGGTCGTGCTCTCCGTCTTTTTGTCATCCTTTTTCTCGGATGAACACGCGGCGACCGACAGCGCTATCGCCGCTGCCAATAATAATACTAACGCTTTCTTCATAGCCATGCTCCTTTTCGGATGGTGTTTAAATACATTGTATAGATATCCCGTCGAGGTGTCAAGGCGGAACAAATCATCCCTCGATCGCCTTGAGCGCGAAGTACAGCGCGGCGGCAGTCGCCAGCTCTCGGATACGTTGTCGGTCTGCGCCGCCCTCGCCGAGCAGCATCTTCTCGGCTTTCAGCCCCAGCTCGGTGCTGACGCCGATGTAGACCAGTCCGACAGGCTTGTACTGTGAGCCGCCCAGGGGTCCCGCGATGCCGGTCGTCGAGATGCCGACGTCCGCGCCCGCGAGCAGCCTGACCCCGCGCGCCATCTCCATGGCGGTCTTGTCCGAGACCGCGCCGTAGGTCGCGAGGGTGTCCTCCTTGACGCCGACGATCTTATTTTTGATAAAGTTTGCATAGGAGCAGACGCCGCAGTCGAACACGCCCGACGCGCCGCTGACCGAGGTGATCGCCGACGAGATCATCCCGCCGGTACAGCTCTCGGCGGTGGCGATCCTCAGCTTCTTTTTCGTCAGCGTCTCGACCACCAGCGCAGGCAACTCCTCCTCGCGGATATTTTCCTTTTCCAGTATTTCCAAAAACTCTGTCGCTCTCATAAATTGCCTCCGTTTCCTATGATGATAATATTACCATTTTTTCGTCCCTATTGCAATCCTGCGCGAATTTTGTTAGAATAAATTTACAAATTGTGAGGTGATCGCATGGCGTGGTTCTTTGCCGATACGGACATCACAACCGAATACTACACCCTCTCGGGCGAGGATGCGGCGCATATCTCGCGCTCGCTCAGGATGAAGGTCGGCGAGAGCCTGACCCTCTGTACTCCCGACGGTCGCCGTCACGAATGTGAGATCGCCGAGATCACCCGCGACGAGGTCACGGTAAAGGTGATCGGCTCCACCGTGTGCGAACAGGAGCCGACCTTGAGGGTGTCGCTCTATATCGCGCTGATGAAGGGCGACAAGATCGACGACGTCATCCAAAAGGCGGTCGAGCTGGGCGTCACCGATATCACGCCGTTTCTCTCGGCACGGTGCATCTCGCGCCCCGACGAAAAGAGCCTTGTAAAAAAGCTCAGCCGGTGGCAGAAGATCGCCGACAACGCCGCCTCCCAGTCGCGGCGCGGCATCATCCCACGCGTCAATCCCTGCATCGACATCTCGGACATCCCGAGGGTTGCCGCCGACTGTGAAAAAGCGGTCGTGTTCTACGAATGCGGCGGCGAAAAGCTACGCGATATCATCCCGCCGTCGACCCGCTCGATCGCGCTGATCACGGGCGCGGAGGGCGGCTTTGAGGAAGCGGAGATCGAGATGCTGAAAGCGTCGGGCGTCGAGGTCGCGACGCTCGGCAAGCGCATCCTGCGCGCTCAGACAGCGCCGATCGCCGCGCTGTGCGCCGCGATGCTGCTGACAGGAAACTTGGAATAATTATACTAATTCCTAATTAATCCGGAGGTAATCTATGTTAGGCTTTATCTGTGCGCTCGACGTCGAGGTCGAGGGCATCAAAAATCAAATGAACAACAAAACCGAACAGACCGTCGCGAAGATCACCTACACAAAGGGCGAGATCTTCGGTCAGCAGGTCGTCTGCTGTGAATGCGGCATGGGCAAGGTCAACGCCGCCATGAGCGCCCAGATCATGATCGACCTCTATCACCCCGACGTGATCATCAACTCGGGCATCGCCGGCTCTCTGTCAAAGGACATCGGCATCGGCGATCTCGTCGTCGCCGACGACTGCGTCCAGCACGACATGGACGGCACCGAGATGGGCGACCCGCTCGGTCAGATCCAGTTCAACGACGAGCTGAGGATCGAGATGCCCGCCGACAAAGCGACCGCCGACCGCCTTATCAAGGCATGCACCACCCTCGACGACACCGCCGTGTTTCGCGGACGGATCGCCTCGGGCGACGTCTTTGTCGCATCCCATGACCGCCGCACAAGGATCGCCGACCATTTCGGAGCGCTCGCCTGTGAGATGGAGGGCGCGGCTGTCGGTCAAGTCTGTTACCGCAACGCGGTTCCGTTCACGATCCTGCGCTGTATCTCGGACGACTTCAACGAGAACGAATACATGGACTATATGAAATTCCGCTCCATCGCCGCCGAGAAATCCATCCGTGCGATCACCGAATTCATCAGGAGCTATCAATCGGAATAAACATTCGCCTTTTCAATCATTATTTACATTTTGCCTCTTGAAATTGCACGCCGTCGGGGGTATAATGACCATTGAATTCCGACACTGACGAGGAGATGAGCTTATGCACAAGAATATCCGGATCATCGCGCTGATCCTTGCGATCGTATTCGTTGCCTTCGTTGCCCTTGCTCTCTCCTTTGCGCTGATCGACTCCACCCTGAGCCAATAACATACATTTCTATATAGGCGAGTATCAAAAAAAGACGACCTGATCTCAGGCCGTCTTTTACTATGCTCATTTTTCGATTTTCAGTTCATCCTCGATGGTGTTCGCGGCGTTCTCGAACCAGTTGCCGACGAACAGCTCGACCGTGCCGGTATCGACCGACTTCGCGAGATCCGCGTCGAACGGAACCTTCGCCAAAACGCGGGTGTCAAAGTCCTTCGCGATCTCGTCGATGTGGCTGTCGCCGAAGATCTTATGCTCCTTGCCGCAGTCGGGACACTTGAAGTAGCTCATGTTCTCGACCAAGCCGAGGATCGGCACGTTCATCATCTGCGCCATCTTGACCGCCTTCTCGACGATCATGGAGACCAGCTCCTGAGGGGACGCGACAACAATGATGCCGTCGAGCGGGATGCTCTGGAACACCGTCAGCGGAACGTCGCCGGTGCCGGGAGGCATGTCGACGAACATGTAGTCGACGTCTGTCCAGATGACGTCCTTCCAGAACTGCTTGACCGTGCCGGAGATCACGGGACCTCTCCAGACGACCGGATCGGTGGTGTTCTCAAGCAGCAGGTTGACCGACATGATGTCGATGCCGGTCTTGGTGGTCTCGGGCAGGATACCGAACTCGGAACCCTTGGCGTGGGTGTTCAGCCCGAACGCCTTGGGGATCGAGGGACCGGTGATATCCGCGTCGAGGATCGCCGTCTTGTAGCCGCGGCGGTTCATCTCGACCGCCATCGCGGAGGTCACAAGGCTCTTGCCGACGCCGCCCTTACCGGAGACGACCGCGATCACCTTTCTGACCGTACTCATATCGTTTAATTGCTCGTGCAGATCCTGCTCAGCGGTTCTCGAGGAACAGCTCTGTGAGCAGGAGGAGCAGTCGTGTGTACATTCGCTCATGATTTCACCTTTTTGCTATATTATTCTTCCTCAGCCGCGTCGTTATCCGCGGGAATGATTTCCTCGGCCTCTTCGGCAAGCTCCTGAGCTGTTTCCTCGGCTTCCGCCTCAGCCAGCTCCTCGGCGATACCGCCCTCAACGAGATCGGATTCCTCGTCCTCGTCGTCCTCTTTCAGCTCATAGCCGGAGAGGAAGGTATAGGGGATGCCGTAACCGAGCGCGACGACAGCCAGCGTCAGGATGACGGGGAAACCGCCGTCAGCGGGAGCGAGCTGCTCGTGCAGGGGCAGCGCGGAGATCATCGCCGCGAGGATGATGTACAGACAGGGGATGTCCAGAAGAAGCAGGACAGGCAGGCTGAAACGCTTGACCTGTTTGCCCTCGCCTACGCGGGTCGCGTAGAACAGCAGCAGTCCGAACACCAACAGGATCGCGATCTGGATCAGTCTGCCGACGGTGCCGGAAACCTGATTTGCCAGACTCGAGAAGAAGTAGGTGCAGACGATGTAGCCGATGACGAGAAAGGACGAGAAAACAAGGTTGATGATATTTCTCTTTGAGTTTTTCATATTGACCTCCAAGGTATGGTTTCGCCGTTAACCGTTATTCGTTAACCGTGAACCATCATTTTGATTTCAGAACGAAGCAGTACCACCCGCCGAGGGTGATCTCTTCGACGATGTCAAAGCTGTCAGCGACGGCGTTCTTCACATCGTCCGCACGGGTATCGATGATACCGCTGACGATATAGACGCTGTCGGGCTTCATGAAAGCCTTGACCGAAGCCGACAATGCTATTATAGCATCTGCTACGATATTTGCAACAATTATATCATATTTTCCCTGAACTTTGTCAACCAGATCGCCCGCTGCGGCGGTGAATTTCTCGCCGACATGATTCACGACGGCGTTCTCGTTGGCAGTTCTGACCGCGGTTTCGTCGATGTCGACGCCGAACGCCGACTTCGCGCCCAGCAGGACCGAAGCGATGCCGAGGATACCGCTGCCGCAGCCGACGTCGAGGATCTCTTCGCCGCCCTTGATATACCGCTCGAGCACCTCAAGGCACAGCCGCGTGGTCTCGTGCTTGCCGGTTCCGAACGCAAGCCCCGGGTCGATGTTCAGCACCGCCCTGCCCCCTGCTTCGGTGTCCTCGTACCACGAGGGGTTGATTAACAGCTTCTCGCCGACGGGCATGGGCTTGAAGAACTTGCGCCAGTTATTCAGCCAGTCGTCCTCCTGCACCCGACTCAGGTCGATGGTGTGGTCGATCTTCGCAGCGGTCAGGTGTTCTCTGAGGAACGACACCGCCTCGTCGATATTGTCCTCGGGGTCGATGTAGATATGGATCTTCGCGATATCGCGATTTTTCTTCAAAAGCTCCTCGTCGATCAGGTCGATGTGGGCGATCTCCATCACCTCGTCCTCGAGTCCCGAGTAATCCTCGATATAGATGCCGTAAGGCACGGTCATGTTGGCGATCGCCGCCGCGTCGTCGATCTTGTCGGCTTTTACCTCGACCGATATTTCTGTCCAGTCCATGTTGTTTCCTTTCGTTATCCGAAAAAGCACCCGAGGGGGTGCTTTTTATCAGAATAGATCTTTCAGCTTATCCTTGAAGCTCTTGCGCTTTGAGTAGTTCTTGTCGTTGGTATTCGCGTCGAAATCCTTGATGATCTGCTTTTGCTTTGAGCTGAGGTTCTTCGGCACCTCGATGACGACCTTGACATACTGGTCGCCGCGGCCGCGTGAGCGCAGATGCTGGACGCCCTTGCCCTTGAGCTTGAAGATATCGCCGGGCTGGGTTCCCTCGTGGATGTCATAGCTGACCTTACCGTCGAGAGTCGGGACGGTGACGGTCGAGCCGAGCGCCGCCTGAGCGAAGGTGATCGGGATCTCGCACCACACATCGTCGCCCCTGCGTTCAAAGACGGGATGCGGGCGAATGCCGATGTAGACATGCAGATCGCCCGCGGGACCGCCGTTTGCACCCGCGTTGCCGTGGGACGATACGCTCAGCACCTGCTCGTCGTTGATACCGGCGGGGATGTTGACCTCAACGGTCTTTTTGCGCTTGACCTGACCTCTGCCGTTACAGGTATGACAGGGGGTCTCGACGATCTTGCCGCGTCCGCGACAGACGTCACAGGTACGCATCGTCTGGACGGTGCCGAACGGCGTGCGCTGGTTGATGGTCACCTGACCTCTGCCGCCGCAGGCGGTACAGGTCTTGGGGGTGGTACCCTTCTCAGCGCCGGTGCCGTTACAGTCCTTACAGGTGGAGACCGCCTGATACTGCACGGTCTTCTTACAGCCTTTCGCCGCCTCCTCAAAGGAAACATAGACGGTGGTCTCGATGTCTGAGCCGCGTCGCGGCGCGTTGGGGTTCGCCGAACGTCTGCCGCCGAAGCCGCCGAAGAAGCTAGAGAAGATATCGCCGAGGTCGACGTCCTGACCGAAGGGCGAGCCCGCGCCGCCGGCGCCGTAGTTCGGGTCGACGCCCGCGTGACCGAACTGGTCATAGCGCGCCTTCTTGTCGGGGTCGGAGAGGACCTCATACGCCTCGTTGACCTCTTTCATCTTCGCTTCTGCTTCCTTGTCGTCGGGATGCAGGTCGGGGTGATATTTCTTCGCCATCTGGCGATATGCTTTTTTGATCTCATCCTCCGAGGCGCCCTTGCTGATGCCCAGCACCTCGTAAAAATCTCTTTTATCTGCCATATTGTCGCACCTGATTTCAAGGGTTGATAACTGATGAATAATGAATGAACGACCGATCATCATTCATCAATCATCAAAAAAATGTCACATGACACGGGGAGAGTGTGATCTCCCCGTGTCATTATAGCGTATTCTATCGGAAGAATCAATGATAAATGATAAATAGGAATCAGGTGAGGACGGAGTCCTCCCGAAACTGTATACTGATCACTGATCACTGACAACTGCGTTAGTCGACGTCCTTATAATCGGCGTCATAGACGTTGCCGTCAGGACCCTGCTGAGGACCTGCCTGAGTGGGGTCGGCGCCGGGTTGAGCGCCGGCTGCCTGCTGTGCCTGAGCCGCCTGCTGATAGAGCTTCGCGCCGACGTCCTGCAGCGTCTTCATCAGGTCTTCCTTGGCGGTCTTGATCGCCGCGGAGTCGTTCTTCGAGATCGCGTCCTTTGCGGTGGCGATCTTCGCGTTGATGTCGTTCTTGTCGGCGTCGTTCATCTTGTCGCCGCTGTCGGAAACGAGCTTCTCAGCCTGATAGACGACCTGCTCGGCTTCGTTCTTGGTGTCGACCTCTTCTCTGCGCTTCTTGTCCTCAGCCGCATGCTGCTCAGCTTCCTTGACAGCCTTCTCGATGTCGTCCTTAGACATGTTGCCGGAGTTCGAGATGGTGATCTTCTGCTCAGCGCCGGTGCCGAGATCCTTTGCAGAGACGTTGACGATACCGTTCGCGTCGATGTCGAAGGTGACCTCGATCTGCGGGATGCCTCTGGGAGCGGGAGCGATGCCGGTCAGAGCAAACAGACCGAGCTGCTTGTTGTCGCGGGCAAATTCACGCTCGCCCTGCAGGACGTTGATCTCGACCTGCGGCTGGTTGTCGGCGGCGGTGGAGAATACCTGCTTCTTGGTGACCGGGATGGTGGTGTTCTTGTCAACGATCTTGGTCATGATGCCGCCGAGGGTCTCAACGCCGAGGGACAGCGGAGTAACGTCGAGGAGCAGTAAACCGTCGACCTCGCCGCCGAGGACGCCCGCCTGGATCGCCGCGCCGATGGCGACGCACTCGTCGGGGTTGATGCCCTTGAACGGCTCTTTGCCGATGATACCCTTAACAGCGTCCTGAACAGCGGGGATTCTGGAAGAACCGCCGACCATCAGAACCTTGCT
>JAFSRK010000228.1 GCA_017446165.1 Ruminococcus sp. | reverse complement strand
GCCTATCTCCGCTCAAAATGGTTTTGGTAGTGTTTTTTACTTTGTAAAAAACACAGCTCCCAATTTTGGAACACTCCATGACTGTTTGAGCTTAATTGGCGTGGTGTACTAATATTGTGTATTTGTTTGGCGACGATCGGAAGTTTATTGTCGTTAAGGACAGTTAAGTACAATCGAGAGTAGCATAACGTATTAGAGCCGAGGTTTTCTCGGCTCTTTTTATGTGCACTTATATAGTTGGCTATGTAACGCTTTTCGGATCAGAAACGTACTGTTTATGAGGGTTTAGAAACACGAAAAACCACAGGTAAGGTAAATCTATGCCTCGTGCGGTTTGGGCGTTACAGTTTGATTTAGGGGGCTTTAATGTGAGAATAAATAGCTGTGCATATGCGCTCAATTAGAAAAGCCGGAACTGTAGCGTAGAATAGCTCTAAAACGCCCAGAATTGAGCTGTATCGCATTTTTTCAGAGAGGTAGGGTAATTTTACTACCATTTTGGATTTTTGCTCAAAAATGCAGATAAATAGTGCATCTTATGCTCAAAAAGCCAGTGTTTAAGCCGTTTCTTCTGCGAAAGGGTCATGCCGAGATTTAACCTGAGGTTAAACAAATTTGTGGGAACAGAATAATCTTATTTAGTATCCTTCGCATATACCGCCGTTCAACATTTCTCGACAGCTATCATGGTGGATATTTTAATCGCATGTCATTACAATAGCAAAATCACTTTTATTATAGTTTATTATTGATGCCTTACATATTCAACTTCCAGCTGTTGTCGCCGTGATAAATCATCTGCTTTGTCATGCCGCCGTCGATACAGATATTTTCGCCTGAGATGAAGCCCGCTTTATCGGAGCAGAGGTACAGCACCATGTTGGCAATATCTGACGGGTTGCCGACTCTGCCGACAGGCTGTTGGATCGCGTCTGCGCCGGTATATTCTATTCCATTCGTATCAATCCAGCCAGGCGAGATAGAGTTGACCCTCACCTTCCCGGCGAAGCTCATCGCCATCGCGTGAGTAAGAGCAGAGATAGCACCTTTAGCCGCAGTATAGCTCTCCGTCTGAGGCATGCTCATTCTGTCACGCGACGACGAGATATTGATGATGGAACCGCCGTCATTGAAATACGGCTTGAAAAGTTTGGAGAGGTAAAACGGCGCAGTCACGCCGACGGAAAGCGCACACTCAAATTTCTCGTAGCTGCATTCGTCGATCCCTTTCATCAAGGGCGGAGCATTGTTGATTAGATAATCGATATGACCGTGATTTTCGATCACTTCTTTCGCAAACTGCTCCAGCACTTCCTTTTTGCCAATATTACCGACAAAGTGATCTCCGGGGATGACGTCAATGACACAAACGATCGCTCCCGCTTCTTTAAACGCATCGGCTATCGCCTTGCCAATCCCTTTCGCGCCGCCTGTAATGACGGCTACCTTATTTTTGAACATCGTTATACTCCTAAAATGTTTCGTAATTTGACGCTAAATCAAGCTCATGGATGTGACAGTGCGGCGTTTGCATACAGATGGTCAGCAAGGCCTGCGCTACATCCTCTGCCGTCAGCCAGTTAGGATCTCCTTCGGGCGTTCGTCCATAGCCTACCTCGAATTCGGTTGAACCGGCATGAGGACAGAAAACGGTAGTGATGATGCCTTTGGAGAGTAACTCTTTATCAAGCGCCTGACCGAATCCGCGCAGAGCAAATTTTGAACAGGTATATGCTGTTTCATAAGCATGTCCTTTGATTCCCGTTATCGAGGAGGTAAGTATGATATGCCCCGAGCCGCGCTCCAGCATATGCGGAACGGCGTATTTTGTAAAAGCGAACGCCGAGCGGACATTCGTATCCATCACAAGATCGTATTCCTCCATTGCGGTATCCACAAGCGAGGTCGTTCTGCCGATTCCCGCGTTGTTGTCAAGAATATCGATCTGTCCAAAGGTATCTACAGCGAGCTTGATAACTGCCTTTGCAGTTTCTTCCTCTCTTGCATCGCCCGCTAAGCAGACGGCTTTTGCGCCGATAGCTTCACATTCTGCCGAAAGTTCCTTTAGCCGTTCTTCGCGCCTTGCGGTTAAAACAAGGTTTGCGCCTTCCTGTGCAAAGCGAATCGCTGTTGCTCTGCCAAAGCCGGAACTTGCTCCGGTGATAATGACGGTTTTATCGCGTAGTATACCCATGACTGACTCCTTATAGCTCAACATCATTTTCAATATCCTTTATCTTCTTGGCAGGAACGCCGCCGACAACGCAGTTATCGAATACATCTTTCGTGACGACTGCTCCTGCCGCTATGACTACATTATTGCCGATGGTAACACCGGGCAGGATGGTCACATTTGCTCCAATCCAGACATCGTTTCCTATAGTAACTGGCTTTGCGATGCCGAGGTGCTTTCTTCTCCCTGTTGGACTCATCGGGTGATTGACGGTCGTGATCAGCGTATTCGGCGCGATCATCACATAGTCGCCTATTGTCACCGGCGCGATGTCCAGTATTGTCACATTGTAGTTGGCGAGAAAGTTTTTGCCGACGCGGATATTCTTGCCATTATCGCAGTTGAATACCGGCAGCACCGTCGGATTCTCTCCGACCTCGCCGAACAGCTCACGGATCGCCGCTTCTCTCGCTTCATAGTCAAGCACGCTGATCGCGTTCAGCTTCTCACAACCGATGACAGCGTTCAGCTTTCGCGCGTCCACTTCCTCGTCCCAAAAATCATATTCCAGTCCGGCGTCCAGTTTCTCAAGTTCAGTCATGTTATTCCTCTCCATATAATTTCTTGCGTTTTACTAAGTATACCACAATCAGAAAGATCGCGCAAAGCACCCAGATGATCGGCTCGGTGATACAGGTGCCTAAGAATCCCAGTGTAGGAATCAGGAAAAAGGCAGACAACAGCTTCATGCCCAGTTCGATACTGCTGGATACGACGGTGGGCGTTTTGATGTTCACCGCCTGCATCGCCGTCCGCAGCGCGAGCAGTATGCCGAGTATCGGATAAAAAGGCAGGTGCAGCCGCAGGCTCAGCACTGCATTGGATATAACATCCGTGTCGCTTGTCCCGGTCGTAAAGCGGACTAGTCCGTCGCCGAACAGATAGATGATACCGCAGGCGAATATGCCCCAGAGTATCACAAGATATGTTTCCTTTTTCAGCCCGTCACGGATTCTTTTATATTCTCTCGCGCCGAAGTTCTGCCCGATGAATACCGCTCCGGCCTCGGTGATCGTACCGAGAGGCGCCATCATGATCGTGATCAGTCGGCGAGCTGCGGTATGCGCTGTAATGATTCCATCCCCGAGCGTTTCGGACAGCGCATTGTTCGCTCCCTGAAAGAACACGGAACCGAGGTTGACAACGCTGTACATGAACGCCATCGCTGAACCGTTGGAGGCAAGCTCACCGAGCAGTTCCTTAGAAATATGAAAACTCTCTTTGTCGGGCAACAGCGGCTGATAATGTCTTACGAAATACACGCCCGACAGGATCGCAGACAAAAGCTGAGACACAACGGTCGCGAGAGCCGCTCCCGCAACGCCGAGGTGAAACACCGCGACAAACAGAACATCTAAGATGATATTCGTCATACTGGATATAATCAGGAAGATGAGTGGCGTTATGCTGTTGCCGAAGGAGCGCAGGAGTGAAGCGAACAGATTGTAGGTGACCGTCCCGATCATGCCCGCGCAGATGGTGAGCATATACCGGTATGCGTCCTCAAAAACGGTATCGGGCGTATTCATCAAGTGCATCAGAGGATTCAGGAAGATCAAGGAAAGCGCAGTCAGTACCACTGCGACAATGCCGTCGAGCAGCATCGTCCCCGCAACCGTTCTCTTGATCCGAGCTTCGTCATGCGCGCCGAAGGAACGCGTCACTACCAACGCGAATCCGCTGTTCATCCCCCAAGCAAAGTTGATGATCAGTGCGTACAGTGAAGATGTCGCGCCGATCGCAGCAATCGCTCCGTCACCGAGGTTGTAACCCGCGATCATCGTATCGACGATACTGTATACCTGCTGAAAAATGTTTCCTATCAGGATCGGTGCAGCGAAGGTCAGGATCAGCCTCAGCGGACTACCCTTCGTCATATCGGTGACCTTCATCGTCTTGGTCTGCATATTATTTCTCGATGATCCCGATCACTTCACCGATGTACATACGGTGCGGCACTTCTGCCGTATAGTTTGCCCTTACGACATCGGCAGGCATATTATCGGTGTCCAGATCATTGAAATAAATCTTCCTGCAAAGGATCGTTATCTCGGCTTCTTTATAGGTGACAGATTTGCCGGCTGTCTCAGCGGTCAGGCCTGCTTCTTTGTCCTTGTCGCAGTCCCTGCCTGATTTACTGCCCATCAGCATGAGCGCCTTGCGACGGCGTTCGGGATAGAAGCTGACGGTGAAGTAATCATTCTTCTCCATATAATTGTAGGTGTGGCGAATGGGCTTGACATAAACCGTCACGACGGGCTTATGCCACAGTGTACCCATACCGCCCCAGCTGATGGTCATAGCGTTATGGTCATCGAGCGTTCCTGCGGTCAGGAGCGCCCAATCCTTGTCAAATTTCATAAAGATATCAGTCTTAAAGTTCATTACGATCCCTCCTGAGATTATTCTACTTGCCAACAGATGATGTTGCAACAGTAAATTTGACATTTTGAATCATTTCCGCGTTCTGCGTGTTGTCCGGTTCGCTACGTGTCTCAGTGAATTCAAGGTCTCCGCTGATCGGATCAGCAGTATTGATCTGAGCGGTATAAAGTACATTACTTGTCCAATAGAGTGTGATTTCCAAACAGATCGTATACCTTCCGTCCTGTACACGCTCGCCGACATCGTTTGTCATATTCCAAATGTAATTGAGACTTCCTTCTGCCGGCGTTGCGGAAGAGACCGCATCCAACTCGCTGTCACTCATACCATCGGGATTTGCAATACTGACCCAACGGGACAGTGCATCCTCACGATCGAGATACCCTCTGCGTGCGGCAGTAAAGTCGGTGACAAACAGGGTTTTTATCAATCTACCGTTTTCATCCTCTACCCATATCGCTATCTGGTTGGATGCGTGAGTTGAGGCGCGAGAGTAGTCAAAGGATACCGTCACACTTTCTGCTGTATCTTTCAATTCAGTCGGTATTGACACAGGAACAGATGATTCATTTATTTTAGTTGGTTGTTCCGTGACGGCCTCTGTCGGTAACTTCTTAACCGTCCGGCTGCATCCGGTAAGCAGCAGAACTGCCAATAATACCAATATGATCTTTCGCATAGACACCTCATAGTGTACAAGGGAAGTCCAACGGACTCCCCCTGAACAGAAAGATAGGATTTATTGTGGTCAGCTAATCATTGATGATTACTGATTATTTATATGCGTTCTCATAAATGGTCAGATAATCCTCGTCCGAGAGCGGGAGCGGATCAGCTGTGATGTCGCCGCCGAGCACCTCGTGGACACGCTTGGGATAAAGCTTCAGTTCCTCTCTGGTGATGCCCTCATCACTCATCTTGAGGTCGGCACAGCCGACGTCTGCGATCAGTTTATCGAGTGCGGCGATAAAATCCTTGCCGCTTGTCGGATTCTCAACGCCCATCGCTCTCGCCATCTTCTTCATCGGCTCCTCTGCCGCCTTGCGCTCAGCAAAGAAGTCGTAATAGGCGTGAGCTGTCTCGATCAGTCCCGCGCCGTGCACGAGGTCAGGGTGATAGCTGCCCATCACATGCTCGATGGTATGTGCCGAGGTGCACATCATATAGTAGCCCGCGAAAGTGTTGGCGAGCGCCATATACGCTCTTGCTTCCTTATCGCTGCCGTCCGCGACTGCGCGGGGCAGGTACTTCGCTACATATTCGATGGTCTTGAGCGCGAACAACTCCGCCATCGGGTGGACATTCTTGTTGACGACGGTCTCAGAAGCGTGGAAGAATGCGTCCATTCCCTGATAGGCAGTAAACTTGGGCGGTACGCTCATCATCAGATCCGAGTCAACGACCGAGAGTGTCGGGAACATGGACGGGAAGAAAATACCTGTCTTTTCATTCACCTCGTCCTTTGAGATAACAGAAGCGAGATCGACCTCGCTTGCCGTACCTGCAGAAGTGGTGATGCAGACGATAGGCGCAGCATCATACTCAGCCGCTTTCTTTCCGCCGCTTGCGGACAAGGAATAGTTCCAGATATCGCCGGGATTCGTCATCATCAGAGCAATACACTTGGAGCAATCCATGACAGAGCCGCCGCCGAGAGCGAGGACGAAGTCACAGCCGTTCTCCTTTGCCGTTCTTGCGCCGTCCATGACATTTTTGTCGGTCGGGTTCGGTCGGATCTCGTTGAAAACAAAAAACTCAACGCCTGAAAGTTCGAGTTCCTTTTCCACGCGGTCAAGATAGCCGTACTTCTTGACGGATGTACCGTTAGAGGTGACGATCAGCGCCTTCTTGCCGGGAAGCTTTTCGGTGTGGAGTTCGCTGAGTTTTCCGGGTCCGAACAGAACCTTGGTGGGCATATAGAAATTGAAGTTGTACATAAGATGACCTCCTGTAAATTTGTTGCTCTTATTATAGAAAAACCGCTTGATTTTTTCAGTAGTATATCTTAATATAAATGGTGGTATTTTTTAATATGATTATATTGAGGCTGCAAAATGACGAGAAAACAGTTTTTGGAAAAGTCCTTGGACTTTTTGGCGGAGGAGTTCAAGAGGCTTAGATGGGATTATCCCGATATCAAGGCAAAGGAAAGAAATGAAAAAATCCTCTATTGGCCCGGTGAGCCGAAAGAGGATATCATGATATGCGTGCTGAAGGATCAGGAGTTCCGCGAGGAGCTGCATCGCCACGACTTTTTCTTTTTTAACTATGCTTACAGCTGTGATTATGAGGCGGAGACTGAAGTAAAAGGACACATCATCAGAATCAAAGAGGGCGAATGCTATATTGGTCAGCCGTTTTCCGGCTATGGACTCAGGCAGTCAGAGGAGGATGAAGCCGTCGTCATCGGCGTGCTGGTGCAAAAGCAGATGTTCTATCGGGAGTTTTTGCCGATCATCGCGTCCGATCCGACTATTTTCCGCTTCTTTCTTGATCCGCAGAACAACGCCTATTCCGAAGAACATCTGCATTTTGCATTCAAGACGGAGTCGCCTATCCGCACACTGCTTGAAACGATGGTCATGGAATATGCCCATCGCGGCGAGGATACGCAGACGATGCTCAAGCCTCTCGTCAGCGCGCTGCTGCTTCATGTCGCGCGGCGGTACAGAGAGATCGCGCCCGTCACATCGGGGCAGACACTGTCAGAGAGGATCGTCCGCTACATCAGCGAGCATACGGAGTCTGTCACCCTGTCACAACTCTCCGAACAGTTTTCTTACCATCCGAATTATATCTCCAACCTTTTGCGAAAGGAAACGGGCAGTTCCTTCTCAGAGATCCTACTGAGGTTTCGTATGGAACGCGCCGTGATGCTGCTCAAAAGCACTGAGCTGTCAATCGAAGAGATTGCCGCCATGCTCGGTTACAGCGACAAGAGCAACTTTTACAAAACCTTCCGCGACTATTACAGTAAATCGCCGAGGGAGTATTTGTCACAGAAATAAAAAAGCAGAATACATAGTTAGAGAATTCTGCTTTTGCTAATCATCTTTGTTTGATGATTTTCAGCGTTCTTTGAGCGCACAGTCCGTCAACATAGTTGACGATCTCAGGGGGTTGGGGATTCATCACCGGCAAGCGTTTTTGCAAAAGTAATATTACATTGCATTGCTTGCCAGTATTATCACCAATAAATATTTATCACTAAAAAGATAGTGATGTTATCATAGATAACAGTTGGATTATAATGGAAATGTGCTGCCGGATGAAGGGGTGAGGGGTATCCGACAGCACATCGTTTAGTTG
>JAFSRK010000227.1 GCA_017446165.1 Ruminococcus sp. | reverse complement strand
GTCCGACCTGCCCATCACCCTCGCGGGACTCTCTGAAAAGGTCAACACCGCCGAGCGGCACACGCCCTTGTGCATCACGCAGTCGTCGATGACCGCCCGATGTCCGCGATGCACGCCGTCAAAAAAACCCAGCGCGACGTGGCACTCATATCCTGTTTTCGCAAAATCCTCAATGCTGTGAAAAATCTCCATGACACTCTGCTTTCCGATGGATGAATTAAAACCTGTTACTCAGTATAGTACAAAACGACAGACTTTGCAACCATGGTTTTGTGATGGCAATTTTTTGCCTTGTTGCCAATAATTATCTGCATAAAACGCCGCTTTTGTCGACTGTTCCAAAAATCTTCGATCAATCTTGTGAATAATACGCCTAGCAAAAATTTACGGATTATTATAGAATAAAGTTGTATCGTTTTTGCATTAATATCATGAAGGAGAATAAATATGAGAAAGCTATTGTCCCTGACCCTTGCGCTCCTACTGATCCTCTCGGCAGCGACCGTGTTCAGTCTGACGACTGCCGCCGCCGACGGCTTCGAAGCGGGAGATACCCTTTATTTCAAGGTAGAGAATCCCGCCAACTGGGCGCAGAACGCCACCCTCTATGTCAACTTCACCGACGCCTCCCGCGCGATGAACGGCGGTACATCCGTCGTGATCGCCTCGGCTGACAAGACGAAGTACGACCCCTCGACCGGCGTGACCTATGACGCTGAGAAGCAGGCGTACCGATACACCGTCACCGCCGAGAACGCGGGCAAAACCGTCATGCGTTTCTGGCGCGGCAACGACGAGAAGCTCTGGAACGAGACCGTCGCGATCACCGCCGCCGATTATGCAAAGGGACTGGATACCGCCGTCGTCACGGACTGGTCGGATACCGGCTACCTGACCTCGTCGAGCGGAAAGACTCCCGCCACCGAGCCTGTCACCACTGCCGAAACCACCCCGATCGAGGATCGCAACCTCACCGCGGAATATCCTGACACGCTTTTCGCTCACGCGGGAGCGGGTGAGGACGCCGAGGCATGGGTCAAGTGGTACAAGGTCGACGACGCCTACTACTTCTTTCTGCCCTCCTCCGCGAAGGCGGGCGACACCGTCGAGCTGTACAGCTCCTATGACGCTGCCGCGAACCTCGGCACGACCGCGATCCCCTCAAAGACTGTCGTGTCGTTCCCTGCCGAACCCAAGACGAACTACAGCTTCCGCTGCGGCTCCGTGACCCGCACGGTTCAGTTCCTGTTCTCCTCCGCCGAAGCCTCGCTCTTTGTCAACGTTGCCGAGGATCAGGATTTCTTCGAATATCTGACGGCTGACAAAGACAACTCCGTCGCCGCTACCGGCGCGGTCACCACCCCCGACGGCGCGATCCTCAACACCCCGATCAAGAAGATGAAGGGTCGCGGAAACACCTCGTGGAACGCGGATAAAAAGGGCTTCAACGTCACCTTCACCGACGCGATACAGCTCGCGGGCATGGAGAAGTGCAAGAAATTCTCCCTGATCTCAAACTTCCAGGACGCCGCCATGGCGCGCAACCGCATCCTCTACGATATGGCTGACGCGGTCGGCATCCCCTATTCCTCCGACAGCCGCTTCATCGACCTGTACACCAACGGCACCTATCAGGGAACCTACCAGATGTGCCAGAAGATCGACGTCGGCAAGAATACCCTGATGTCCGACATTGACTCCGAGGACTATCTCGATCCCGAGACCGGCGGCGTGAAGGCTGACTTCTCCTTTGTCACCGAGATCGACTCCTCGCCCGCGGCGGACGACTTCCACTTCTCGGTACAGAACGGCAACAATCTGACCATGAAATCCCCCGAGCTGGAGGCAGCCGATCCCAACATCGCGGCGGTCCGCGGCTATGTCAAGAGCAAGTTCAACGCGATGTATTTGAAGCTCAGCGGCAACGCTGCCGACACCGGCGACTACATCGACCTCGATTCTCTCGCCAAGGTCTACCTGATCAACGAGCTGGGCAAGAACTGGGATTCGGGCGCCGCGTCCTTCTTCCTGACCTACAAGCCCGATGAAAACGGCAAGTATAAATTCTACGCCGCTCCCGTTTGGGACTATGATAACTCGCTGGGCAACGCGAACGGCGTCGCGAACGACCTGCGCCGCATGGGACTCTCCGACTACACCCTGCCCTCCGGATGGTTCTCCACCGTCAAGGGCGGCTATGCCGGACCGAACTTCCTCGCGACCTCCGCGAAGAATACCGCCGTCATGGATACCGTTCATAACGTTTGGTTCGAGGACTTCCTCCCCGCCATCGATACCCTGACCTCCACCGGCGTCAACACCGGCGACCTCTATTCCTCCGACGTCTATCGCAGCATCATCAAGGATTCTGCCGAGATGAACTACAAGATCTGGGAGCTGGTCACCAACACCTCATGGATCGCCGACCACAGCTCCGTACGTCAGTATCACGCGACCTATACCAAGAACGAATACCAGCAGGTCACCGCCGTGAACCTCACCCAGGATTCCCGCGCGACCTCCTATGACCAGTACACCTACGACGGTCAGTTCGACTATATGATGGACTGGACGACCTCCCGCGCCGCGTGGATCAGCGCCCAGTATATCGACAGCTACAAACCCGAGGTACCCGTCACGCCTCCCACCGAGCCGCCGACAACACCGGCAACCGAGACTCCCACCGAGCCTGAGCCGACCGTCACTCCCTATCCCGCTCCGAAGCTCGACCTGAGCAAGGCGATCGCCGCGTGGATCTTTGACGACGTCGACAAGGTCGAGGGCGAGAAGCTCACCGAGTACGGCACCTCCGACGGCTATGCCGCTACAAAGGGCAACGGTACGCTGTCGATGACCGTTGACGGCGAGAACCTGAGATCCCTCGAATGGAGCGCCGCCGAGTACGGTCCCGACGGCACCTCGCTGACGCCGATCATGGCGGCGGGCAAAAACAACCTCTGGGGAACCCCCTATATTCAGCTTACCGTTCCGACCAAGGGCTACTCCGATATCAAGCTGACCATGTATGTCGCCGGCTCCAACAAAGCCCCCGCGACATGGAAGCTCCGGTACAGCACCGACGGCACGACCTTCACCGATACCGGCGATACATTCACCGTCACCACCCTCTCCCGCAAGCTGCTCACCGCGTATTTTGACAGGAAAGCCCTGCCCGATGAGGCGGCGAACGCCGATATGCTCACCCTGCGTCTGGAACCCGTATCCATGACGACCGTCAGCGGCGGCGATACTGCCGACAAGCCCTCGGGCGGCGAGATCGCGCTCAACTACATCGTTGTCGAAGGCACCCGATCCGGTGTTCGTCTGCGCGGCGACGCCGATATGGACGGCGAAGTCACCGTGCTCGACGCCACCCGCGTCCAGCGCGTGCTGGCGGAGCTGGAGACCGCGATCGACCTCGATGCCGCCGATATCACCGGCGACGGTCTCGATATCCTCGACGCCACCCGTATCCAGCGCTTTGTTGCCGACTTTGACGACGGCTATCATATCAACGAACCGATCGGATAATCCTTATTCGACGCCATCCGGAGGAGCCTTGAAAAAGGCTCCTTTCGGACTGTAAAAAAACCTATCTGCAATACAAGCCCTCCCTAAGTAGGGGAGGGCGGCACGAAGTGCCGGGAGGGTTAAATGGCAGAACCGAAAGAAGTCAGATTCGTTTCTGCCAAGGCGACCCATCAGTCACCTGCGGTGACAGCTCCCCTTACACAGGGGAGCCATTTGTTTTATGAGAATTACAGCCGGCAAAAACTCACCGGACGATTCATTCCGATGATGCGGCTTTGCTTGACATTCCTGTACGGATAAGATAATATGAAACCGTATTATCACTTTGGATGCTCAATCAATATAAGATGAAAAGCGTTTGATACTAATATCAATTAAAACGCTTAAACAAGATCTTTGAAAAAAATTTCGCGATATTTGAAACTAAAACGACTCCCGATCAGTCTAATTTACAGAGGGGACAAATTCATCTGTTTTTCTAAGCTGGAAATAGTTTGAAAATTGACGGACTACGGAGGTCTGAACATGAAAAAGCTATTGGCGATTCTATTTATGGCAGTGCTTGTGCTGAGCGTGACGGCGATATCCGCCGCAGCTGAGACGGGCGGGGCTGCAAAATACGGAACAGACGCAGCGGCAAGGCTCAATGGGATAGATGACGATGATAAGGCCGATTTCATCGTGCAGTTCGATCAGAACGTTTTCCCGACGGATGAAGAGATCAATATAAGATGAAAAGCGTTTGAAACATATTCTTTTAGGAAAGGTTCGTAAGGATTTATGGCGACCGTCAACATGGTGTTTACTATTATAGCAGCTGTCTTGTCTCTTTGCGGTATTGTTAGCTTGTATTTTCGTGAAAAGCTTCCCTCGCAAGGCAAGATACTCCGTTCTGCGCGCAAATACGACGAGATGAATCCGACCCTCTACCGTATCATGTTGACCATGATTGTATTAATTGGCGTATTGATCAGAGTTTGGCAATTCGGAGAGGTCCCGGGTGGTATGAATCAGGACGGCGCGATGGCTGCTGTTGATGGAAAAGCGCTTGCGGATTATGGCACAGACCGCTTCGGTACATGGCATCCGGCACACCTTTACGCATGGGGTTACGGACAGATGAGTTCGCTGTTGTCCTATATGATCGCGATTTTTGTCAAGCTCTTTGGATTGAGTCCTATAACCGCCAGATTGCCTCTGCTCTTGATGAGTCTGCTTGGCGGGATGTTTTTGTACCTGTTCATGAAGGATAATTTCGGCAAAAAAGCGGCGCTGATCGCCGCGGCGATCGTTGCCGTGAATCCGTGGCATCTTTTACAGAGTCGCTGGGCGCTCGATTGTAATCTGCTTCCGCATTTCTTTATGGGCGGACTATATTTCTTCAGCAAGGGTCTGTTATCAAAGAAACGGTATCTGTATCTGTCCATGCTGTTCTTCGGCCTTTGTATGTACTGCTATGGTATTACGATCTACACGATACCGGTGTTTTTGCTGGCGGCAGCGATTTTTTATCTGATCAAAAAGCAGATCCGTTTCAGAGACGTTCTGATCTCTGTCGGTATTTATCTCTTGATAGCGTGGCCGTTCATCCTGACGATGGCGCTCAATTATTTTCAGTGGGAAACCATCAAGCTGCCGTTCGTCACCTTACAGTATTTTTCCGAGAGTGTCCGCTCGCAGGATGTGTTGCTGTTCTCCGATCATATCGGGTCTCAGCTTTGGTCGAATATCCGCTACCTGCTGAACATCACGCTCCTGCAGCTGAAAGACGCGCCGCAGAACGATATAGAGGGATTCTATACCATGTACCGCTTTATGATACCGTTCTTTGCGGCGGGCGTTATCGGTCTGCCTAAGCTCAAAGTTACGGGCAAAAAATCCCTCGCGGTGTTCGCAATCTCAGCCGGCGTGTGGGCGGGAATCCTCACCAACAATGTCAACGTCAACCGTGTGAGTATCATCTATTACGGCATGATGATATTCGCCGCGCTGGGTATTTATATCGTTGTCTGTGAGTTCAAATACTTTGTGTGGCCTGTCGGTATTATGATAACGGTAGGCGGTGTGATGCTGATCAATACCTACTTCGGTACATATAACAAAGAAATCTCCGAGCGCTTTTACGCCGGATTCGGTGATGCGGTCGTAACAGCTGAACAGAGCGGCGCGGATAAGCTCTATATCACAGCGGATATTCAGGGTAGAGGGCTTTGGAAGGTCAGCGAAATACTGACAATGTTTTACGACGGTACCGACGCTTTGTATTATCAGGGGAAAACCAATATCAATCATAATAAAGAGTGTCTGCCGTATCATGAACGTTTCATTTATGAGAGTATCAGCGCCGACACGCTGACCCGCAGTAAAAGCGAGAATGCGGCTTATGTAATTTTGAACAGTGATAAGCTGTATTTTAACGCGGACGAATATACAATGACCGACTTCGGAAAATACACGGCAGTCGTCAAAAAATAGCGGGATGAAATAGGTAGCAGATGATAAAGTGAACGCGCTGCGGCGTCCCTGACATCTCCGATCATAGGTTTGATATAACCAAAGCCTCGCTTTTGCGGGGCTTTTGCTATGATATTGAGGCTTGCGTCAATATCAT
>JAFSRK010000226.1 GCA_017446165.1 Ruminococcus sp. | reverse complement strand
CCAAATGAGTGTTCCATAATGGAACACCTAAATTTTTAAATTTTTCGTAAAAAAAGATGACTTATTTGAGCTGTGGCTCAGGGAGTCACGAATATCAATTGTAATAATTCCATGTTAGAAATATTGGCTTGAAAAAGTATGGTTAAGGGTCGTCGGTAGGTACAGAAGAACTGAACCATCTCGAGATGATCGGCGCGATCGTTTATCAACTGACACGCGACCTGACAGAGGAGCAGATCAAGACGGCGGGCTTCGACGCATACTTCGTCGATCACACGACCGGCGTCTATCCGAACTCGGCGGCAGGCGTGCCGTTCAATGCGTTCAGCTTCGCCGTCAAGGGCGATCCGATCACCGATCTTCACGAATCAATGGCGGCGGAACAAAAGGCGCGAACCACATATGATAACATCCTGAGATTTTGTGACGATCCGGATGTCATCGACCCGATCCGATTCCTCAGGGCGCGCGAGGTTGTGCATTACCAGCGGTTCGGCGAGAACCTGAGACTGCTCACCGACAAGCTCGACAGCAAGAACTTCTATGCATTCAACCCGAGCTTTGACAAGAAATGCTTTGATAAAAGAAAGAAGTAATAGCAGGATTCAAGTCAATCATCCCGCTGTTAAACGCAAAAAGAGCTCTGCCGAAGCAGAGCTCTCAGTGTTATTATGGATTACTTTTCCCAACCGTTGACAGTGTAAGTGCCACCGTCTTCAATCGTGAGATCGTCGGTCTGGTTCCACTTGTTGTCCCAGTTGTTCTCGGTGGTCGCACCGTTCATACGGCAGAAGATGATGCTGGTGTATCCGTCGGGGATATCAACCGAATAGAGGTTGTCGCCCGCGTACTTCATGTTGTACCATACGGGATCGCCGCCGCCGAAGAAGTAAGCGGCAAAGCGAGCGCCGTCGGACTTCCACTCGGTAGACGGAACCATGTACATCTTACCACCGCCGGTAATGGGCTGGTCGCCGCCGGGAGTATAGGTCCACTCACCATAGTAGTAGTGACCGTCATCGTCGATATCGTCGGTACAGTAGACCGCATTCTGAGTAAGAGAGGAAACCACGATATCAGTGGTCTGACCTTCGTCACCGTTGAAGATAACGCTGTCACCGAGGCTGAGGGTTATCTCATAGATATCCTCGCCGAAGCTGTTGGTCGCAATCGGAGAGAGCGACTCGCCGGGCCATGTGCCTTCGCCGGAAACACCCCATACATAAGCGTTGATATTTGACCAGCGCTTATTGTTGGTGAAATAGATTGTGGTCGTACCGGAGGGATCATCGCCGTGAGTAGTAGGATCGGTGCCGCCGCTGATGTTGGCAAGACCGTCCTTCGCTGCGGAGCAAGCGGCATACGCAGTATCAAACTTATCCGCGGATGCAAACGGATCGGCTACCAGTGACTGGTACTCCATGATCGCGTTATAAGCTGCGAGATAGTACGGATTGGAACCGTAGGTGGACGCCGGATACTTCGCAAGCTCATCGTTGAGGGCGGTGAACATTGCTACGAATTCAGAGTAGGTGTGCTGACCTGCAGGCGGATCGGTGGGCTGCTCAACGGGAGTGGTCGGAGCAGATGTTGTCGGATCGGTGCCGCCCTGGATGCGGACGTTGATCTTGCACTGTTCGCCGATGCTCAGACCTGCCTTGTATCTCTGGATCGCGGTCGCGTCGAGGATGGTGACTTCGCCGTCCTGATCGACGTCGCCGACGATATCATAATCGGCATTCTTCTGCTCGAGAGATGCGAGTACGCGCTGGATGCGGGTTGCATCAAGAACGGTGACTTCGTCATCGCCGTCTGCATCGCCCATCAGCTTGCCGGAGCCTATAGGTGTGGTCGGATTATCAACAGGCTTTGTTCCGGGTTGTGTTGGAGGCTGAGTCGGAGGCTGGGTCGGCTGCTGCTGTTGCTCCTCATAAAGGTATACAACGTTGGTAACGCCGGACTCATAGAAGCCTGTCGCGTTAGCAGGTACATAGTACTTCTTGCCGAGAGTGGTCACAGGAGTGGTGATGTATGTCTGGTTGGAGCTGACGTTGGTGTACTGCTTGCTGACGTCAGCGGATACCTGTTTACCGGTCTTGAGGTCGATGTGAGAGGTAACGATCTTGTTGTTGAAGGAAACGATGCCGCTCTTGATCCAAGCCTCACCGGATACGGTGTAGCCCTTTTCACCCTGTCCGGGTACCTGCATATCGTTGTAGTGGAACATGACATAGCAGGAGGTCGCGGGAACGTCGATGTACTTCCAGCCGGATCCCATCGAATCATCGTTCTTCAGACCTGCGGTACCCTTTGTCTGGCTCGGCCAGTCGCCCAGAGGCTCGTTGCCGTCGTCGTCATAAGCGTAGCAGAGGATGGTACCGGTGACACTCTTGAACTTGGTGTCGGCGATGTAATAGTGAACGCGGGTGGTGTTATTGGTCAGCTTCTTATAATAGAAGTTGAATGTAGCGGGATGATCGGCGTCGAAGGTGCCGCGGGTCATCGCCGGATAGCGGGTGGTATCCAGCTCATAGCCCATAACGTTCGTCGCCGGGATGGAGTAAGCGTCGCCCTGACGCATGCGGTACTTCATCGGGGTCTTGATCCTCGCGCCGCCGGCGGTGTTAAAGAAGTTAACAGTCAAGTAGCCCGACTTGATGTTGCGGGTGTAATAGAACTTGACGGTCGTGGTGGAGCCTGCGGTAACAGCTCCGTAGGTGGCGTTGCCGGAAGCGGTGGACTCAACCTTGTCGAAGTTGTGATCGAAGAGGATGGCGAGGTTCTTGGAGGCACGCCATGTCTGACCTTCCTTATACTTCGCGGTCTCGGTCTTGGTCTTGGTATAAGAACCGGTCGCGGAATCACGGGTATAATGCTCGGTGATAACGGTAGCGGTACCCGGGTTCGGCTGCTTGTAGTTGCCGAAAGACGCGGAGTCTACCAGAACAACGCCGGAATAAGCAGGAACACTGTAGGAACCTGACGCGGTGCCGAGACTGGTGGTACCCGCCTTGGTGCCGTTGGCGACAACAGTCCAATTGCCGGAGCAGGAGATGCTCTTCGCGGCGGAGGTGTTGTTCAGTGCAACGATGATCTTGCTCCACTGACCGGAGGCGCTGTTCGAAATCTGCCATGCAGTACAGCCGCTGACGGACGTGGTGGAAACAGAAGTCGTGTTAGTGAAAGCATTGAATGCCTTACGGATCGCAACCAGACCGGCATAGTAGTTCGCAACCTCGGAGTAGGTCGCGGCGCGGTTCCAGTCGATCGCATTGATCGCATCCTCGGAGCGGTAGGAGTTGGCGTCGCCGTACTTGGTGCGGCAGAACTCGGTACCGGCAACAGTGAACGGAATACCCTGTGAGGTCAAAGCGGAGGTCAGCGCGAGCTTCATCTGGCCGAGAACAGCAGCGCTCGGGCTGTTGACGGCGGTCTTGTTGGTGGTCAGCAGGGATGCGGTGCTGTTGGTGACCTTGCCATCCTTACCGGTACGATAGCCGCTCGCTCCGGTGGAGGCGAGGATCTTATCGAACAGGGTCAAGTTATCATGGTTGTCGGTATAATTAATGAGCTGATTGACCTTTGCACCGGCGAGATCGCTTGCCTGACCTGCGCCCGCCTTGCGGATCTCGGTGTCAGACTGTCCCTGCAGGAAGCCCTTCTGAGCGGAAGTGTTCAGCTGGTGATTACCCTTCAGAGCATCGGAGTAGCCCTCGTTGAAGGCGCCGACTCTGGTGAGGTTTTTGATGTTCGCTTTGGTTGCGCCGTTGGAGATACCCGCGTCGCCGCCTGCCCAAGGCTCGCCGTACATCAGCACGCGCTGGTCGATCTTGTCAAGGTTCGCGCGCCATGTAGCAAGGTTGGGATAATCGTGACAGCCCATCAGGTCAAAACGGAAACCGTCAATGTGGTACTCGTTGACCCAGTGGCAGAGAGAATCGGAGATGAACTTCGAGGTCATCGCTTTGTCGGAGGACAGGGTGTTGCCCAGACCGGAACCGTTGTAGTAGTTCTCGGCGGATGACTTACGATAGTAGTAGTTCGGGGTGGTGAGGTTCAGAGAAGAACCCTCGAGTACGAAGGTGTGGTTGTAGACAACGTCCATGACAACGGCGATTCCGCGGTCATGCAGCGCCTGAACCAGCATCTTGAATTCCTTGATACGGGTGTTGCCGTCATAAGGATCAGAGGAGTAAGAACCCTCGGGAACGTTGTAGTTCTTGGGATCATAACCCCAGTTGCGGCGGATTGCGTCGTCGGTCTCGTCGATGGAGGCGAAGTCCTCGATCGGCATGAGCTGTACACAGTTGACGTTATGCTCTACAAGATAGTCTACGCAGGATGCGACCTTGCCCGCGCCGTTAATGGTGGTATTGCCCTCGGTGAACGCGAGATACTTACCCTTGTTGGCGTCGCTGACACCGGAGCTTACGTCGATGGAGAAATCACGAACGTGAACTTCCCATACGACCGCTTCGCCGGGATTGTCGAAGAAAACGTGCTTGTCGTTCGACCAACCGTCGGGATCGGTCGAATCGAGGTCACATACCATGGAACGGTCGCCGTTCGCGCCGACTGCGGTCGCGTAGGGATCCTGCGTTTCCTTGATGACGCCGCCGCGGTTGACGATGTAGGTATAGTATTCATTCTTGTGGTCGCCTGAGAGCGTCAGGGTCCAGTTACCGGTTGAGCTGTTATAAGTCATGGCGGTGGTGCCGATGACAGCAGCGCCCGACTCGGCGTCGGTACCGGTGGTATAGCGCTTGACGCTGACCGAGGTCGCCTCGGGCGCCCATACCTTGAAGGTAGTCGCAGTCTTAGTGTAGGTGCAGCCATAGCCGGACTCGGCTGCCGCCTTCTTTGCTAAGGTCTCATAGGTCGACGAGTTGTAATACCCGGTCTCCGCCAGATCAGCGGTATTCGCAGACGCCGCAACGCTGAACGTGGAAACCAAAAGCATCAGAACCAGAACGAATGAGATGATCCTGCGTGATTTCATAAAATCCTCTCCTTTTGATACTGAAATGAACAGTTATCAGTATTTATACTAATTTCTAATTAAACCCTTTACCATCTAGTGCGTATATTTCCGCATAGCTTCGTTGTCGTCCTTGATAGGCGCCAGCCTATCTGCGTCCTCCGCCTCGCTCTGCGAAAATCTCCGCTAATATCTTGTTAAAGCGTTTTATCAGAAATTAGTATTACATACCGAATTCCAGTTACTAACATTATAGCATAATGAAGCAAAAGAATAAATGAAATTGGAGAGATTTCCCGACAAATTATTGCACAATCTTTTTTTGCCTGTTTTGGTGATTTCACACAAATCAATCATGATTATTCACAAAGAATTGCGCAAATTGAAACGACTGCACCCTCGGCACAGTCGTTTCACAGATTATAAATTACAGTTGTATATCGGGGAATCCGACGCCGAATCCCGTGCCGAGCGTGATACAAACGGACTTCGGGATATCGGAGAAGTACAGCGCGGTAGCGGTAGCGTCATGCACCAGCTTCACTCTGATATCCCGACGCAGCTCGCCGGAGAGCGTTTCCTCCAGAAGCGCGGCATAGTTGTCCGTCAGCTGAGAGAGCTTGGCATATCCCCCGCGGGTTTTGTTCAGCACGCCCGAGTGGGTATAGTTTGCGATGCTGATGAGGATCGTATCACTCAGCTCGGTTGTCAGAGAAGCCTCTTTATAGGTACTGGATACGATATTCACGATATAGTTATGCAGATCGTAGGCGTATGCGAGCCGGTCGCCCTCATCCTCAAAGGGAATCTGCATATACCTTGACGGCAGGCTGTCAAAGGTGTTGATATTGCTGACGATGCCGTCGGACTTGGTCAGGACAGCGCGCTTGAAATAGGTCTGACCGAGATCGAGGATCAGCGAGGAGGTATTGTCATCCATCAGCCTTTCCCCCAGTCCCATCACACCGAGATAGGATCCGTTTTCAAACAGCATGATATGGTACGGCTTGACGCCTGCGCGGTCGAATACATACCGGACATACTCCTTGAAGCATCTTCCGAGGATGGAGCTTGCCAAGCCGCCGAGCAGGATCACGGTTTCGAGATCACGCCAGCAGTCCCAACATCTGTTGTCCCAGTCGTCTCGCGCCTGACGGTTCTCGGGGAGTCCGGTTTTCAGCGTCAGAAGCAGCAGCCCCAGACGGTTGCCGAACTTTCTGACGATACGTTTCGCCATCTGACGATAGCGCACATCCTCACTCACGAGCGCCTTGTCAAGCTCGCGGGGCAAGAGGGAATCCGGCAGATGGGAATAATCCACACCGTAATAGCGGCTGACGCGGCGCATCTCAGCGACGATCGCCCCGGGTGAGAAGATCTCGGTAAAGTTTCTGCCCTCGAGCCCCTCTTCCACCCCTTTGACGGGACATTTCGCCATCACGGCACGATTCAGCGATACGCGCGGGGTCAGATATTCGGTTGCATCATACTCGGATTTTGCCATGAAGGGATTGGTCATAAGTCACCTCAATCGTTAAGAACCGGCGGATTCGTAGGCGCTGACGCCCTTATGCCATACGAACAGCGCAAGAATCATCAGCACCGAACCGGCGATCACCGTGCCGCCGATACAGAACAGCGGATCCATTCCGGTCAGAAAATAGCTTGCGGGAAAATACGCGGTGAACGCGAACGGTATCACATAGGTGATGATCGCCTGCACCGCCTTATTATAAATCGAAACAGGATACTTGGAGAAGTCGTTCACCATATAGAGCATATGCGTGATATGACCGCTCTGCTTCGTCCAGAAAGAGATCGCGGCGGTCATGATCTTCAGCGAGGTGTAGATCATCGTCGCGAAGACGATCACGATCAGCAGAAGCGGGATCGTATACCAGTAAAACGGCAAATGCAATTTCGGAAATGCGTATCCCAACAGAAAAACACAGGTCACAGCCTCGCCGAACGCGTCGACGCAGAAGTTCTCGACGATGACATGGTACAGGCTGTTGATCGGTCGCGTCAGGTACTTGTCGAACTCTCCCTTGCGGATGATGCGATAGCCGACCATCCAGAGATTGTCGAAGAAAAGATGGTCGATGAATTTCGGGATCAGCGAGAAGCCGTAGATGAACAGGATCTCTTCAAATCGCCAGCCCTGCAGCGTCGGGATCTGACTGAATATGATCCCGATAAACAGGATCTGTACCGTCTGGGCGATGATCATACCGATCGCACCGAGCAGGAAATCGACCTTGTATTCCATCAGACTCTTCAAATATTGGGCGATGAAGATGCGGTGGAGACGGAAGTAACGTTTCATATCATCAGCCTCCCTGTATCGACAAATGCTTCATCGCGCTGTTCCAGATGAGCTTGGATACTCCGATCATCACGAAGAGCCAGAAGACCTGCAATCCCATGCGCCAAAGGATCTCCGGTACGGAATACATCCCCATGTAGATCATGACCGGCGTATAGGACAGCGACGCGAACGGCAGGAAATTCAGCACAGTCGCGAGACCCGTCGGGAGGAACGCGAGAGGGATTGTGCCGCCCGAGAGGAAACTGACCAGAACCTCTTTAATCAGCGAAGTTCCCCAGAGGTTCTTGAAGAAAAACGCCATGAAGCCGTAGCAGACATTGAAATAAAAAGAAATCATATACGCGAGCATGGTGCTGAGGATATAGAAGCCGAAGCACATCAGGTTGAGTCTGAAAGCTCCCATCGTAATGTAGCGGTAGATCTCAACGCCCGCCACCATCGGCACAAAGATCAGCGTGATGCTGATGATGCGACTGCCCAGTTCCTGAAACAAAAAGCACATTTCAAAGGATGCCGGGCGGATCATGCGCATCGCGATCGACCCGTCGACGATCTCCTCACCGACCGTGAACGCACCGTCGGAATAGGTCAGATAGCCTGTCAAAAACGAGATAAAGAGGTAGACCACCATATCTTCCATGGTGAAGCCCATGAATGTCTTGCTGTCGGAGCTGAGAAAGACTGCCTTCCACACAAAATACATAATGAAAGCGGACAGGATCTCACCGATAAAGAAACAGATAAAATTGGCGCGATAGGCGACCAGCTCCTGCATTCCCGCTCGCGTGAAGGGGCGGTAGGTGCGGAAAAAGCGCTTGATCCTTCTCATACGCTCACCTCACGCCGGTAAAGCCGCTTGATGATATCCTCGATCTCGACGTCAGTGATCTGCATATCCTTGACATGAACAGTCGCGAGGGTATAGGAAATGATCTCTTCGACAGATACTTTGTCGGTGTTGAATTTCACGGTAACCGAGGATCTATCCTGCTTTACCGCAATGTCGTCATCCGTCAGTCTATACTTAGTTCTGTACTCAAGTCTGGTGAAATCATCGGGATTCATCAGATCAAAGGTAAAGGTGCGGATGTTACCGAAGCTGCGTTTCAATTCACTCAGCCCGCCGTCGAATACCTTGTTACCCTTATCGATCATGACGATGCGCTCACACAGCAGCTCGATATCGGAGAGATCGTGGGTCGTCAGGATGACGGTCGTTCCCTCTTCCTCGTTGATCGTGCGGATCGCGTTGCGGATATTCTCCTTGACGACGACATCGAGTCCGATGGTCGGTTCGTCGAGAAACAGCACCTTGGGCGAGTGAAGCAGCGACGCCGCGATATCGGCGCGCATGCGCTGACCCAGCGACAGTGTTCGTACCGGGCTGGTAATAAAGCTGTCAAGCTCCAGCACTTCATTGAGGAATGCCATCCGCTTTTTGTACCTGTCATCCGGCACTTCATATATCTCTTTGAGTACGGCATACGTTTCTCTCAGCGCCAGATCCCACCAAAGCTGGGTACGCTGACCGAATACCACGCCGATCTCTCTGACATAGTCCTTGCGATTCTTCTGAGGGATTTGACCGTTGATCACACATTTTCCCGATGTTGGCATCAGAATGCCCGTCAGCATTTTGATGACGGTACTCTTCCCCGCTCCGTTCGGTCCGATAAACCCCAGGATCTCGCCCTTCGGTACGGCAAAGGAGATGTCGTCGACCGCCGTCACGATCTCCTTGTGCGGCTTGAACAGCGCCTTGACGGAGCCTTTGATCCCGGGTTCCTTGATGATTTTTTTGAATTCCTTTCGCAGATTCTCTGCGTAAATCATGTTTTCCATAATGATTACCTTGCTCAGAAATAGTAGAATTGCCGCGGTAATGAATAGCCGAATTGCTCCTGCTAACAGAATCATAACACGCCGCGGAAAAAATTGCTATACATTTCTGTTTTCAGAAGCAAAAAATCATGCGTCTGCCGGCAGCTTGAGCTTGTGAGGGGTTAACGGGTCAGCATACATGCTATAGGGAACTCCCGGCAGCGTTGAGGTTTTCGGACTTTCATCATAACACAGACCGAGCAGGTTTTCAATACCTTTCAAAATGAAAAAATGATCGATTCTGTCGATTGTTGTAATGATTATTACACTTTTGTAGAAATGCTTGCATTTCCTTTGAATCAGTGCTAATATTTCACTGGTCTTGTGAATTTTTTGCACTTTTATGAGGCGGATTATGATTCAATACAGGTTATTTGTGCAGAGCATGTACGACCGGTTTTGCGGATTCTATGAAACCTACGGCATCTCACTTTTCATCGACGGTGAACCGACTCGGATCATCCGGGATGTATCTGTCGATAAGGAAAAGGCACAGCATTTGGTCGACATACTCAATGAAGAACAATTGGAACCGGAGCATTTTTCTCAGGTTGTCGAAGAATTCCTCACTGATTTTGAGGCATAAGCACTATCTTTCACGCTCATTATTGGCAAATGTACTATTTTATGTTATGATATCCTTCAGAAAGGTGATGAGCGAATGATCTGTGATCTGTGTCCCAGAGAATGTCATATTGAGCGCGGCGATACAAACGGCGGATATTGCGGCGTCGGCATGTTGCCTAAGATCGCGCGGATCGCGCCGCACTATGATGAAGAACCGATTCTCAGCGGTACGCACGGTGCAGGGACGATTTTCTTTTCGGGCTGCTCGCTGAGATGTGTGTTTTGTCAGAATTACACGATCTCCTCTGAGGATAACGGACGTTATATCACTCCGTATGCGCTTTCTGAAGAATACAAGCGTTTGGAGAGTATGGGTGTGCACAATATTGAATTCGTCACCCCTACCCATTATATTGACGCGATCCTCGAGAGCCTTGAGATATACCGACCAAAGCTCCCGCTGATCTATAACAGCTCCGGCTATGACAGGGCGGACAGTCTGAGGCGGCTCGAGGGAATCATCGATGTCTATCTCCCCGACTTTAAGTACAGCGATAACATGCTCGCAAATCGGCTATCCGGATGTAATAACTATGTGGAGATCGCGACGACGGCGATCACGGAAATGCTCCGTCAGACAGGCGAGCCGATCATCGAGGACGGGCTGATAAAACGCGGTGTGATAATCAGGCATTTGGTGTTGCCGAATCATGTAAAGAACAGCATCGGCGTGCTGGAGTTGATCACCGAATGGTTCGGTACGCATGTTCCGATCAGCCTGATGAGCCAGTATTTTCCCGCGGGTCGCGCAGAGGAATTCCCCGATATCAACCGGAGAGTCACGAAGCGTGAGTACCAAAAGGTGCTGGACAAGCTCTATGAGTTGGGTCTTGACGGCTTCGCGCAGGATACGGAAAGTGCGGATATCAAATATGTTCCCAAGTGGGATTATTAATTATGGTTGCGGTGAAGGCGGTTACGGCTGCTTTCACCGCTTTATATTGAGGGATAAGGCCAACATGGGGTGGGATATGCTTCGCGGTGGACAGAATCTAACGGAAAGGTTCTCGGGCGACCAATGGTCGCCCCTACGGAAAGGTTGATACAATTCGCAGCAGACGACATTTGACAGAAGGTTGTGCGACCAATGATCGCCCGCACAAAAAAACACCGCTTCTTTCGAAACGGTGTTTTATCATGTTGATTATTTTGCAAAGTCAGAGGCTCTGGACTCTCGAATGATGTTGACCTTAATCTGACCCGGATACTCGAGATCCTCCTCGATCTTCTTGCAGATATCGCGTGCAAGCGACGCCATGGAATCATCCTTGACCTGCTCGGGCTTGACCATGACGCGAATCTCACGACCCGCCTGGATGGCGAAGGAGTTGTCGACGCCCTTGAAGGACGATGCGATCTCCTCGAGCTTTTGCAGACGCTTGATATAGTTTTCAAGGTTTTCGCGGCGAGCGCCGGGACGCGCTGCGGAGATCGCGTCAGCCGCCTGAACGATACAGGCAACGACGGTCTTGGCTTCTACGTCGCCGTGGTGCGCGTGGATCGCGTGGATGACCGCGTCGCTTTCCTTGTACTTGCGGGCGATGTCTACGCCGATCTCAACGTGGCTTCCCTCGATCTCGTGGTCGAGCGCCTTGCCGATATCATGCAGAAGACCTGCACGCTTAGCGACGGTGGGATCGATGCCCAGCTCGGAGGCGATCATGCCGGCGATATAGCAAACCTCGAGGGAGTGATTCAGCACATTCTGACCGTAGCTGGTACGGTACTTCAAACGACCGAGGATCTTCACAAGCTCGGGATGCAGACCGTTGACGCCTGCGTCGAGTACCGCGCGTTCACCTGCCTGCTTGATGCTGGCTTCAACCTCGCGGCGTGCCTTCTCGACCATTTCCTCGACCCTTGCGGGATGGATACGGCCGTCGGCGATGAGTTTTTCAAGCGAGATGCGAGCGATCTCGCGGCGAACCGGTTCAAAGGAACTCAGGGTAATCGCCTCGGGTGTGTCGTCGATGATCAGATCGACGCCGGTGAGAGTCTCGATCGCGCGGATGTTTCTACCCTCACGTCCGATGATCCTGCCCTTCATTTCGTCATTCGGCAGCGGTACGACCGATACGGTCGCCTCGGCTACCTGGTCGGCTGCACAGCGCTGGATCGCAAGCGAGATGATGTTGCGTGCGCGCTTGTCCGACTCGTCCTTGAGCTGCTGTTCATACTCCATGATCTTGAGGGATTTCTCGTGGGAGAGATCCTTCTCAAGCTCGTCGAGCAGGTAAGCCTTTGCCTGATCGACGGTGTAGCCCGAGATCCTCTCGAGCATTTCAAACTGACTCTTCTTGATGGTTTCCACCTCGGCGAGTCTTGCCTCGGCTTCTTTCATTTTCTTCTGAACCCTGTCTTCCTTTTTCTCGACATTGTCGATCTTCCGGTCGAGGGTCTCTTCTTTTTGCTGGATGCGTCTTTCCTGACGCTGTACCTCCTTGCGGCGGTCGGAGATCTCCTTCTCGCTTTCGTTGCGGAGACGGTGAACCTCGTCCTTGCCCTCAAGGATCGCTTCTTTCTTCTTGGCTTCAGCGGTCTTCATCGCGTCGGCGACGATACGCTTCGCCTCCTGCTCAGCGCTGCCGATCTCAGCCTCGGCTACCTTCTTTCGGTACATGTTGCCGACAACAATACCGATACCGGCTCCGAGGACCAGTGCGACGACGATGAGTATGATACTCAAAGCATCCATGCATGACACCTCCTTGATTTGATTTTTGAATCAAACTCAACTCACGGTGCCGTTACTCAGATATTCAATTTTGTATTACCAAATGCACGGTTCCGACAGCAAAATATCTCGGAGATCCGTACCGTAAATCTGTGGAATCCGCCGAAAGTGACTTTGGGCGAATTGGCAATAGGACATAAAAATATCTATATATAACGGCTCTCTAAGAGAGTCTAATACGAAAGAAGAATCCTGTCACAGATTCATGTGATGCAGATATACTGTTTCTATATTACATCATGATCTATAATAATATACAATCGGTCAAATGTCAAGAGCTATTTTTCTTATTTGGAATATTCATAGGTGATTTACGCAATATTGTCATATTTTTAACGATAGATTTCTTTTCTTTTTCATTTTAAATTCTCGCGGGCAAGGCAGATGATTTTGTGAATATATCATGATTTTACGCATTTCGGTTGTGTACATTGCCTATGGAATTGACAGTTTTTATAAAAAATGCACGAAAAGTTTGGAATATAATTTCAGTTTTTACTTGAAATTAGCCTAAAAGTTTGTTATCATATCCTTGTATATTTATGTACTTTTATATTAATGTACAATCTTATTTAAGGAGAGTCAGATTATGAATTATGTTTTAAACGACGAGAGATTCCCTCTTGATCTGTTCCACGGCGGCGACGCCGTACGCGCTTATGATTTCCTCGGCGCGCATGACTTCTGGATCGACGGCTGTCAGGGTACCATGTTCCGCGTATGGGCCCCGAACGCGCTGACCGTATCCGTTGTCGGCGACTTCAACGGCTGGGATCAGAACGCAAACCACATGCACAAGATCTCTGAGGGCGGCGTATGGGAAGTATGGATCCCCAACCTCGGCGAGACCGCGATTTACAAGTATTGTGTCGAGACACCTTGGTTTGAGAAGATCCTCAAGTCCGATCCGTTCGCATTCCATACCCAGACCCGCCCCGACAACGCTTCCATCATCTACAACTACAACAAGTATCAGTGGAACGACGAAGCCTGGTACAAGTACAAGATGGAACACAACCACTTTGAGAACCCGATCAACATCTATGAGGTTCACGCGGGCTCCTGGAGAAAGTATGCCGACGGCAACACCTTCTCCTATGACAAGCTCGCCGAAGAGCTGATCCCCTATGTCAAGCAGATGGGCTATACTCACATCGAGTTCATGCCGATGACCGAGTATCCCTTCGACGGCTCCTGGGGTTATCAGGTAACCGGCTACTTTGCCCCCACCTCACGTTACGGCTCTCCCGACATGTTCATGGCGTTTATCGACAAGTGTCACCAGGAAGGTATCGGCGTTATCCTTGACTGGGTACCCGCTCACTTCCCCAAGGACGCTCACGGTCTGGGACGCTTCGACGGCATCCACTGCTATGAGTACGAGGACAGCCGCAAGGGCGAGCATAAGGAATGGGGTACCTACGTCTTTGACTATGCAAGATACGAAGTCATCTCCTTCCTCGTTTCCTCCGCGATGTTCTGGCTCGACAAGTATCACGTTGACGGCATCCGCGTCGACGCTGTCGCATCCATGCTGTACCTCGACTACAACCGCAGAGACGGCGAGTGGGTCGCCAACAAGTACGGCGGTCACGAGCATCTCGAGGCTGTTGAATTCATCCAGAGACTGAACACCGCTGTCCACCTGCATCATCCGACCGTCATGATGATCGCCGAGGAGTCCACCTCATGGCCGATGGTTTCCCGTCCCGTATCCGACGGCGGCTTGGGCTTCGACTACAAGTGGAACATGGGCTGGATGAACGATATGCTGTCCTACATGTCCCTTGATCCGCTGTGGAGACCTTATCACCACAACAGCATCACCTTCTCGTTCCTGTATGCATTCTCCGAGAACTTCCTCCTCCCCATCTCTCACGACGAGGTCGTTTACGGCAAGGGTTCTCTGATCAACAAGATGCCCGGCGATTATGATATGAAGTTCGCGGGCGTTCGCGTATTCATGTCCTACATGATGGCTCACCCCGGCAAGAAGCTCACCTTCATGGGCGCCGAGATCGGTCAGTTCGACGAGTGGAACAGCACCGAAGAGCTGCAGTGGGGTCTGCTCGGCTTTGAGAAGCATAAGAAGCTCAACGATTTCTTCCGCGCACTCAACGAGTTTTATAAGGACAACACCTG
>JAFSRK010000023.1 GCA_017446165.1 Ruminococcus sp. | reverse complement strand
AAGCCCAAGCTGAACCTCGCCGCCTATCACCGCACCGGCGATTTCTTCGAGCTGATCCTGCAGCTCCATTCACTCAATCCCTACTACAAGATCTATATCCGCAAGCACCCCTACATCCCCTGCTGGGATCTGAATATCTACGCAATCTAAAAGAGCAGTTCATCGCGAACTGCTCTTTGTTCATCGAAAAAGTATCAGATAAGATGAGGTTTAGCAAGGAATGATCCCTCAGTCGTAGGGACGACCAGTGGTCGTCCGCCGGTAGGAGCGTTTCATCACTATCTGCGGTTTCATATAACATCAACGCCCGTCATTCTGCGGCGGGACATAAAGCCCCGCCCTACGGATAGGTGGATATGCCCCGCGGTGAGATGTATCGTCATGATACCGCGCCTGCTTTTTATTCTTTACTTTTCTTAGGTATCTTGATATTGATCAGCACGACGGAGAGGAACACCAGTCCCACGCCGATATAGCCGAACGGCACGCCGATGGCTTCGCCGAAGTACCACGCGCCGACGACGGTCGCCACGACGGGCTCGACGGTTGCGATGATCGACGCGGTACCCGAGCTGATATACTTGAGTCCCAGCGTGTAGAACGTGTACGGCAAGAGGCAGCTCACCAGCGCGAACAGCACCGCAAAGCCCACGCTCCCGATATCCGCGGTCATCACGCCGATGACCGGACGAACGTCACAGGTCACGATCGAGAACACCGCCGCGAGCAGAAAGGTGTAGACCGTGATGGTGAACGGCTCATAGCCGCGGTTGAGCGCAAAGCGCGAGAAGATCGAATACAGCGCGTAGCATACGCCCGAGCCGAGTCCGAAGAGAAATCCCGCAAGGGTGATGTTCACATCGCCGCCGATCACGCCGGTGGTCATCGCGCATCCAAGCACGGCGAGCAATACCGACACGCCCTTCATCACCGTCATCCGCTCCTTGAAGCAGATCAGCGAGAAGATCATGACGAACGCAGGCGCGGTATACAACAGCACCGCCGCAACCGACAGGGAACTCAGCTCGATCGACTTGAAGTAGCAGAAGGTGAACACGCCCACGCTGACGATGCCGGTGCCGAGAAAGCACCAGATGTCCCGCAGGCGGATCTTGAACAGCTTGGGTTTGTAGATCAGGACAAACAGCGCGAACATCATCGCCGAGAGGGTGATCCTCAGCGCGGCGATCTGCATGGAGTCAAGCCCCATCGCCTGATACCGCCGCACAAAGAAACCGATCAAGCCCCACAGCGTACCTGCCAGCAGGACGGATAATACAGCGAGCTTTTTCTTCATCCTAGTCCTCCATAAATTCCCTGACCGACAGCCCATCCTGGGCGCAGGCGAGCATCAGCTTGACATAGGCGCACTCGGGCGAGATATCGGTCAGCGGGATACCGCCGAGAGCGATCGCGTCCACCGCCGTTTGGTAGCGGTTCTTCGTGCTGCGGAAAGACGCAAGATACAGCGGCGTATCGCCGAGCCGCTCGACCAGACCGCGCAAGCCCTCGCTGTCGAGGGTGGAGCTGTGATACAGCGTGTGCAGTACCGCGCGCTTGCCCTCGGGGTCGATCGTCGCGTAATCCATCAGCGGATAGGGGTGGATCAGCATGGTATTGTTGCTGATCACGGGCAGATGATCGCGGTCGAAGATCGCGGGGATCGTCTGTTTGATATATTTCTTTTGAGGAATTATTTGATCATCCTTCATCACGGCATACGCACCGAGAAAGCTGAAGAAATCGTCGGACAGATCCGCCTGACGGATGTCGGTCGCGGAGTGGATGTACACGACGCCGTCCGCGTTGCGGTACGGCACAAAGGCGCCGATCTCTCCCTCGCGGATCAGCGCGATCGCCGCACAGAAGTTAGGGTAGCCGTTGGCAGTCGGATCGGTCAGCACCTTGTCGGTGGCGACGATGACGACCGACTTGTTCCACCGGTCGGTCAGCAGTCCGATGAACGGCGCAAGATAGCCGAGATTGTCGCTGCCGGAGGTGAAGATCACGCCGTCATAGGGCGAAACATCCGTTGTCAGGATCGTTTTAGAGAGCAGGTTGAGGTCGGCGGCTGTCACGCTCTCGCTGAGGATATTCAGCGGGACGACTGTATCGAACTGCGCGTCGTCATGCTCTCTTTGATACATATCGACGACCGCACACGTCTGTGACGCGTCCACGTTGATCGCCGCGCCGTCAAAGGTACTGCCGATCGTGCCGCCGGTAGCAATTACCAGAATTTTCATATTACACCTACATACAAACGCGGGGAGGGCGCTGATGCCCTCCCCGACAGGTTGATTGATTATTTTGCGAGTTCTTCCTCGATGACCTTCTTGATGTTGGGCGCGGTCAGACCGAAGATGTCGAGCAGCTCCTTGGCGGGACCGGAAAAACCGAAGCGGTCATAGACGCCGATGCGGCGAACCGGTACCGGACACTCGGAGGAGGTCACCTCGCACACCGCGTCGGCAAGACCGCCGATGACGTTATGCTCCTCTACGGTGATGATCCTGCCGGTCTCCTGAGCCGCCTTGATGATGATCTCGCGGTCGATGGGCTTGATCGTGTGGATGTTGATGAGTCTGACGCTCTTGCCCTCAGCCTTCAGCTCGCGTACCGCCTTGAGGCTTTCGAGAACGCACAGACCGGTCGCGATGACGGTGATGTCAGAGCCTTCCTCGAGGGTGATGCCCTTGCCCCACTCGAACTTGTAGGTCTCGGGATCGTTGAAGGAATCGACAGCCAGTCTGCCCAGACGGATATAGACGGGACCCTCATACTCGAGAGCCGCCTTGGTAGCCGCCTTCATCTCCCAGTGATCGGCGGGATTCAGAACGACCATGCCGGGGATGGTACGCATGATCCCGATGTCCTCGAGGCACTGGTGGGTCGCGCCGTCCTCGCCGGTAGAGATGCCCGCGTGAGAGCCGGCGATCTTGACGTTGAGGTTCGGATAGGCAACGGAGTTGCGGATCTGTTCAAAGGCTCTGCCGGTGGCGAACATCGCGAAGGATGCCGCGACAGGCAGCTTGCCGGATGCCGCGAGTCCTGCCGCTACGCCGATCATATTGCCCTCGGCGATACCGCAGTCATAGAAACGCTCGGGATAAGCGTTGCGGAAGATAGAGGTGTTGGTCGCCGCCGCGAGGTCAGCGTCCAGTACGACGAGGTCGGGATTGGTGGCAGCCGCCTCACACAGCGCTTCGCCAAAGCTGACGCGGGTTGCTTTTGTGATGATTTCAGCCATTGTTAACCCTCCAGTTCCTTGAGCTGAGCTTCCAGCTCGTCGATAGCGATCTTGTATTCCTCGGCGTTGGGCGCCTTGCCGTGCCAGCCGACCTGGTTCTCCATGTAGGAAACGCCCTTGCCCTTGACAGTCTTCATGATGATCGCGAAGGGCTTGTCGGACGCCTTCGCCTGAGCCATAGCCGCCTCGATCTCGTCGAAGTTATGTCCGTCGATGATCACGGTGTCAAAGCCGAAGCTCTCGAACTTGGTGTCGAGCGGCTCTACGCCGCCGACCTCGGCGGTGGTGCCGTCGATCTGCAGACCGTTGACGTCAACGATGACGGTGAGGTTATCGAGACCCTTGTGGCCGGCGAACATCGCCGCCTCCCAGACCTCGCCTTCCTCGCACTCGCCGTCGCCGAGTACGGTGTAGACACGCCAGTCCTTCTTGTCCATCTTCGCGGCGAGCGCCATACCGCATGCGGCGGAGATGCCCTGACCGAGCGAGCCGGAGCTCATATCAATACCGGGTGTACCCTTCATGTCGGGATGGCCCTGCAGCATCGCGCCGACATGGCGCAGAACGCTCAGCTCCTCCCATGCAAAGTAGCCCTTGAGCGCCAGAACGGCGTAGAGGCTCGGGCAGCAGTGTCCCTTAGACAGAACAAAACGGTCCCTGTCCTCCCAATCGGGATTCTGCGGGTCAACGTTCATTTCCTTGAAATAAAGGTAAGTGAACATATCCGCCGCCGACAAAGAGCCGCCCGGATGTCCGGATTTCGCATTAAATGTACCGATGATCGCGCCGATCCTTGCTTTGCAGGCGAGGATCTCGAGATTTCTTCTCTCTTCCTGTGTCATCAATCTTCATCCCCTTTGAGTCGTTTATCACCGTATTTTGTCGAGGCGCATGCCCGCACTACGGTCATCATACACAGATATTCTAACACACAGAGCGGGATATATTTTTCATTATGTGAAAAAAGCTGAAAAATGCTCATTTATATTGAAAATACCTAAAAAGTGTGATACAATCCTCTGCGGAAAGGAGCGAAATGTATATGCTGTTGGCAGTAGATATCGGAAATACCAATATCAAGTTCGGCATCTTTGATCACGACACGCTCATCAGGACGCTGACCATCTCGTGCAATCGCAACAAAACCGCCGATGAATACTCGGTGGAGCTGTACTCGCTGATTCGCGTGATGGGGATCCACCGCACCGACTTTGACGGCTGTATCATCAGCTCGGTCGTGCCGGTCGTCACCGCACGGATCCAATCCGCCGTGAAGGATCTTCTGGACGTTGAGTCGCTGGTCGTCGGTCCGGGCGTCAAGACGGGGCTGAATATCCGCATCGAGGATCCGTCCCAGTTGGGCGCCGATCTGGTCGTCGCCTGTGTCGCCGCCAACGCCTCATACCCCGCTCCGTGCATCGTCATCAGCATGGGTACCGCCACCGTCATGTGCGTGATCAACAAGGATCGCGCGATGCTCGGCGGTCCGATCGCCCCCGGCGTGATGGTCTCCTTGAACGCACTGACCGGCAACGCCGCGCTGCTCTATTCCGTCGCGCTCGACGCGCCCAAGTCCGTCATCGGCAACAACACCGACCGCTCCATCCGCTCCGGCGTGGTATGGGGTACCGTGTGCATGATCGACGGCATGATCGACCGCATCGAACAGGAGCTGGGCGAGAAATGCACCGTCGTCGCGACGGGCGGCATGGCGAAGAGTATCATCAAGCACTGCACCCACGAGATCACTATCCGGGATGACCTGATCATGCAGGGACTGAGGCTCATTTTTGACAGAAATCAAAAATAATCCGTCAGCAATTGACAGAGAACAGATAACCGTTGAGGGCGGGTCTCACCCGCACCCGAATCATATTTGCTCGAGTAAAGCGAGTAACCTGCACCGTTATCCGTTATCCGTTACCCGTTAACCGTTACCCGTTAACCGTTACCCGTTAACCGTTAACCGTTATCCGTTATCCGTTAACCGTTATCCGTTACCCGTTATCCGTTAACCGTT
>JAFSRK010000225.1 GCA_017446165.1 Ruminococcus sp. | reverse complement strand
TCGACAACGAGCATCAAGGCGTTCGCCGTGACAACACCCTTGCCGCCGCGGAACTTGTAGAAGATCGGGAACGAGTGACCGATGATGACAAAGGTACCCGCGAGATATCCCGCGTACTTGACGTACTCGATACGCGCGACGTCGTTGGTGATGGGCATGGACGAAAACAGCCACCAGCCGATCAAAACGGCAAGGATCCCCTTGAGATAGTCACATACGATCGTGATGATCGCGGGACCGGTGCCGACAGAACGCAGAACATTTGTAAAGCCCGCGTTGCCCGAGCCGAGGGTGCGGATATCCTGGCCGGTTTTCAATTTTGTTACCACAATTGCAGGGTTAAAGCTGCCTATCAGATAGGCGATCACCGCCGTCAGGACGGTGCGAATCACAGAATCCCAGGTCATTTGTCAGATCTCTCCCTTATCACAAATCTGATCGGCGTGCCGCTGAAATCGAACGCCTCGCGGAGCCTGTTCTCAAGGTATCTCTGGTAAGAGAAGTGGAACAGCTCGGCGTTGTTGCAGAAAAAGATGAAGGTCGGAGGCTTGACGGAAGCCTGAGTCATGTAATAGATTTTCAGTCGGCGGCCCTTATCAGTCGGCGGCTGAACGCGCGCCGTAGCGGTCGCGAGCAGATCGTTGAGCAGTCCTGTGGTAATACGCGTAGTGGTGGTATTCGCCACATGGACGATGTTTTCAAAGAGATTGTCGAGACGCTGACCGGTTTTCGCAGAAATGAACACGGACGGCGCATAGCTCATGAAGGCGAAGTCGCGCTCGATATCCTTGCGGAAATTCTGCATGGTCTTGTCGTCCTTCTCGATCGCGTCCCATTTGTTCACGGCGATGATACACGCCTTGCCCGCTTCGAGAGCGAGTCCCGCGACCTTGGTGTCCTGCTCGGTGATACCGGTCTCGGCGTCGAGCATGATCACGCAAACGTCACAGCGTTCGATCGCCATCTTCGCACGCAGAATGGAATAGCGCTCGATCTGGTCAAGCACCTTAGACTTGCGGCGCATACCGGCGGTGTCGATCAGGTTGAACACGCCGTGCTTATTCTCGATCCTCGTGTCGATGGTGTCGCGCGTGGTACCCGCGATATTCGAAACGATACAGCGATTCTCGCCGGTGATCTTGTTGATCAGCGAGGATTTGCCGACGTTCGGTCTGCCGATGACCGCGACAGAGATGACCTCGGGGTCGACCTGCTCCTCATGATCGTCGGGCAGAGATTCAAAAATCGCGTCGAGCAGATCGCCCGTTCCGTGACCATGCACAGAGGATACGGCGATCGGCTCCAGCGGGAGCTTGTAGAATTCATAGAATTCGGGCGGCGGGTCGCCGATGGAATCGCATTTGTTGACGCAGAGAACCATGGGCTTTTTGCTTTTTAACAGCATGTGTGCGACCTCTTCGTCGGTCGCTACCAGTCCCGAACGAACGTCGGTGACCATGATGATCGCGTCGGCGGTGTCGATCGCCAACTGAGCCTGTTCACGCATCTGGGACAGGATGATGTCGTCGGAGAACGGCTCGATACCGCCGGTATCGATCAGAAGCGCGCTGCGTCCGCTCCACTCGACGTCGCCGTAGATACGGTCGCGGGTAACGCCGGGCGTATCGTCTACGATAGAAATACGCTCGCCGACCAGTTTATTGAACAAGGTGCTTTTGCCGACATTCGGTCTGCCGACAATCGCAATCACAGGTTTTGCCATCTAGTCCCCCTCCTCTCCTAAAATCGCATCGAGCAGCATCACGCCGTCGTTGTTGATGGGGGTAATCGTAATATTCAGCTCTTTCATCGCGTCGTCTATGCTGACGTCATCGAGAAAGAGGTCGTTTTCAAATCTGAGCATTGCCGAGGAAATGAGCAGTTCATCTCCGAGCGGCTTATTATTGAGCTGATCGATCAAATCGCCGCCGACGATCAGTCCGCTGACGTTGATCATTTCCCCGAAGAAGTTGTTGACGATCGGATATACGGTGATCTTCACGCCGGGGAATTTCTCCTCTACCCTATCCATCAGCTCACGCAGATAGGGCGCGGCGGAGGTGCCGCAGGCAAGGGATACATTTCGTTTGATCGCAGGATCGGCTTCGCGGTAGTCAAGCTCGGCGAGCAGATCCTCCTTGAGCATCGCGATCAGACCGATGCCGTTCTCGATGGCTTCGAAGTCGCCGTAGAACGACGCGTCGGGGATCGCGCGCCCCGCTTTGATATACAGCTCATCGGCGGCATAAGCGATGCGCTTGCCGCGGGTCCTCAGGCACATCTCGCCGAATTCTTCGAGAATATCGACGGTCTCAGCCGCCTTTTCCTTGGTAAAAGGCGTGAGCGGATAGAGTCCCTCGCGGTACTTGGTCAGTCCCACAGGAACGACCGCGATCAGGTTGACGTTGTAGTCATACAGATCACGCAGGGAGCGTTTCAGTTCCTCGCCGTCGTTGATCCCGGGACAGCAGACGATCTGGGTGTTGATATCAATGGAACTGTCGGCAAAGCGCTTCAAAATCTTCAGCGAATCGCCGGCAAAGCGGTTGCCCATCATCTTCACGCGCAGCTCGGGGTTGGTGGTATGTACGCTGACGTTGATCGGGCTGATGTGCATCTTGATGATGCGGCTGATCTCATGCTCCGTGAGATTGGTCAGGGTGACGTAATTACCGAACAAAAACGACAGTCGGCTGTCGTCATCCTTGAAATACAGAGTCTCACGCAGACCTTTAGGGAGCTGATCAATAAAGCAGAATACGCACTTGTTGCGGCAGGACTTTTCCTTGTCCATCAGATAGGTGTCGAAGTCGAGTCCCAGCTCCTCATACTCGGGCTTTCTGAGATGCACCGTGCGCACCTCGCCCTTGGTATCACGAAGTTTTAATTCTAATGAAGAATTAAGCTGATAAAAGCGATAGTCGAGAACGTCGACGATATCGTTGCCGTTGATGGCGATCAGCGTCTCGCCGCTTTTGATACCCGCGCGGTCGGCATAGCTGTGCCGCACGACAGTCTTGATTTGTACGGACACAGGGTCAACCTCGCTTTCGTCGATAATATACGGGAGGACCAAGCCCCTCCCCTACAACTGACATACTAATATCAATTAAAACGCTTAAACAAGATATTTGCGGAAAATTTCGCAGAGCAAGGCGGAGATCGCAGGCAGGCTGGCGCCTGTCAAGATCGACAACACAGCTATGCGGAATTTAACGCAATAGATGTTAAAGGGTTTTATTTGAAATTAGTATGACAGCTCCCTGTACCAAAGGGAGCCACTAAAACAAAAGGGCGGGTAGTTTCCTGCCCGCCTGAATCCTCTTGTTTTTTAACCGCCTGAGCGATTATCAGTCTTCTTCCTTGGCGATGACCTGTCTGCCTTTGTACATACCGCAGTTCGGGCATACCTTATGGGGAGCCTTGTACTCACCGCACTCAGGGCAGATAGCGAGGGCCGGAGCCTGGAGCTTCCAAACGTTAGATCTTCTCTTCATCTTTCTGGCATGAGAATGCTTTCTTGCCGGTACAGCCATGATAATCCTCCTTATCAGTATAAAACATTAGTTTAATAATTCTTTGAGTTTTTCGAGCCGCGGGTCGATCTCCGCTTTATCACAGTCACAGTCACCCAAGTTAAGATTATGTCCACATTTTTGACAGAGACCTTGACAGTCTCCCTTGCAAAGAAACTTGGACGGCAACTCCAGCAGGATATCGGACGACGCGAGTTCGTCCAGATCCAGTGTCAGATCCGGTGTTTCGATATAGTCGTCGTTATATTCTTCCTCCAGGCTTTCGATGAGCTTATGGCGGAAGGTATAACCGAACGCTCGCTCGATCGGCGTCATGCATCGGTCACAGACCGTGCAGTAGACAAAATCGGCATTGATGACAACGCTGACGATGCCCGCCTTGTTCTCGACATGAGCCTTGATATCGACCGGCGAAGTGAATGGATGTTCGCCGCCTATATCAACCCCGGTCATATCGAGCGGGTAAGCCGCGTCCTTCACCGCACCGTCAGACACAAATAATTCTCTGAGATCTAACAGCATGGCAACCTCCGCAGACTTATACTGATATAAAAACGCTACTTTGTATTATATCTAACCATGAAAAAATTGTCAAGTAAAAATAGCAGAAAATCCGAGAGATTTTTTGTCGCCTTTGACGAAAAGAATCCTTAAAGGTTCTCACGTTTCGTAACTACCTTTCTGTTCTCGATGGAAACGATCTTGTCGCAAATCTGTTCTGCTGCCTTTTTATGGGAGATGATGATACAGGTGACGTTATTCAATGCCCGTAGGTTCTTTAGCAGCTGTTCCTCGGTAGCTTCATCCAGCGCAGAGGTCGCTTCGTCGAGCAGCAGGATCGGCGATCCGGTGAGGATCGCCCTAGCGATCGCGATACGCTGTACCTGTCCCTCGCTCAATCCGCCGCCGCGCTCGGCGATCACGGTGTCGAGTCCCTCGGGAAGCTCCCGGATGAATTCATCAGCACAGGCGACCTCAGCCGCACGCATGATATCTTCGTCAGAAGCATCGGGCGCGACGAACGCCACGTTCTCCCTCAGTGTTCCCGAAAGCAGGAAATTGCCCTGCGGGACATAGGAGAACAGCTTGCGGATACTGCGGTCAACGGCATAGTCCCTGCCGTCGGTTTTGACGGTGATCTCACCCTCCTGCGGGTGATAGACGCTGAGCAGCAGCTTCATCAGCGTGCTTTTTCCGATACCGCTGATGCCCTCTATCGCGACGAACTCGCCCTTTTTGACGGTCAGCGAGGTATCCTCCAGCACCTTGTCGCGATCAAACGCGAAGGTGATATGATCAAAGCTGATCTCACTCATATTGTCATAAAGCGCCTTGACGTCAACGTCGCTGTTGAGGATTGCTTCGTCGGGCAGGTTCTCGATTTCCATCAGGCGCTCGGCAGACGCCAGCGCATTGAAGTAGGTTGGGAAAATATTGGACATCCCTTGGATCGGCGTGCGGATCTGTCCGACCAGCGTGACGATCTGGGTAAGAACGCCGTAGGTGATATAGCCGTAGAACAGCATGTACGCGCCCCAGCCGAGTCCCCAGACAAACGCCATTGAGAACACCGCCGACACCGACGTACCGGTGCAGATGGAGAGGATGTTGCGCCTGCGCTTAGCGGCATAATTCTCCTCCTGCAGATCATTGGCGGTCGCGGACATCTTGTCCTGCGCCTCAAAGGTCTTGACCATCAGCAGTGATGACAAGCCCTCCTGCATGAAGGAGCGCACCTTGCCGTCGGTCTCCTGCACCCTTTTATGCATGCGCTTGGTGATCGGCTTGAACAGCGACGATGCCAAAAACACCACCGCGCCGCCGATGACGAACACCAGCGCGAACCAGACGTCGATGTTGATCAGTATGTAAAAGATACCGATAATCTTGACGATGAAGAACACTACGTTCGGGATGATCGTCGTGATCGCCGATGACACCACGCCGATATCGCTCGTCAGGCGGTTCATCAGCTCGCCGGAATGGTAACCCGAGATCGCCGCGTAGTCCTTGTTCATCATATCCGTGAACAGCTTGCTTTTCATTGACATCTCGAGCTTTGCCGAAACCTTGAACACAAAGTTGCGCGCCAAAACCAGCGTGACGATCTGCACCACGGTGATCCCAAAATACAGACAGCCGTACAAAATGACCTTGTCCATATCCTTGTCGATCGTCGCGGCGTTGACCAGATTCTTGGCGAAGACGGTGTTATACACACCGATGAAAGCGCTCAGCCCATATACTATCGCCAAAAATATGATATTGAAAAGTTGAGGCCTTGAGCTGTATATGATCCAGCGCAAGGCACTTTTTTTACCCTTTATCATTCGGCAACTCTCTCCAGAATGAAGTCGATATCGTTCAGATCGCGCACGCCGTAGAACTTGGTCACATGCATGACTCGTTCGAGAACGAACAATGTATGTTTCGTACGCTCATGGCGAACGTTCTGCGCCACAGCGCGCATGAACATCGGAACAAAATCCTTTGCCTCCAGCTCGCGCAAGGAATCGAACCGCTCGTCCATGAAGACGATGGATTTCAACGGGAGCTTCTTCCCCGTTTTCGACAATCCGCCGCGCATTCCGAACGGCGTGTCGAACACATAGTACAGATCATCCTGCATGCGGATGCCCGGGAAATTATAGACAAAGGTCTTGTCGGCAGGCAACACCGAGGTCGGATCGAACTGCTCGTCAAACGGCGCGGCAAACAGCACACATGCACCGTCATGCTCGACCGCGCTCGCCTTCATCGGAAAACCGTTGAAGTCAAACAGCGACCAGCAGTAAAGCGTCGCGAGGTACATTGCCTCGAGAATATCGGCGGTGATGCCCTCGTTCTCCTCCATCAGCTCGATCATCCTGTCGTCGGAGAGTGCCAGCGTGACGTTCGGCTCCTCCTGATAATCCACCGCATAGCGCTTGATATTCTCGCTTGCAGTCGGGTATTTTGCCTCGATCTCAATATTCAAATCCGAAATTCTGTATATTCCCATATGACTCCATCCTCTTTATCTGCGTTTAAAAGCCTTACGATAAACTCTGCCGAGAAACTTGCGCAGGCGTTTCTTTGTCATCATCCGATGAATATAGAAGCGGTAGGAAAAATCCGATATCCCCCGCGGCTTGCCATCATGACTGAACGCGGTCATCAGCGCGAGGATAGACTCATGCTTCACGCCCTGCTCATAAACAAGCTGATTGTCGCCGCAAAAGGTATACGTTCCGTCCCGACACACCTTGACTACACGGTGCAGTACAAGCTGACCGCTCGGTCGGCGATAGAAAGCCACATCGTATTTTTTCAGCCGATCGGGCTTCTTCCCCAGCGTCACGGTATCATCCGCACCGTCGAGCATCGGCAGCATGCTGCTGCCCGACGGGGTGAACTTCAGCTCCTGACCGCGCTTGAACGCTTCATCCATCACAGCAAGAAACTCGCTGTTAGTGATACGCTCACTCAAGGAGACCGACCTCGTTCATCCGCGCGATAAAACGATCAACGTCCGCTGACGCGGTCGCCTCATCCACCAGATATTCATCCAGCAAAGCCGCCGTCAGCTCTTCCCTATCCGCGCCCTTTTCGAGCAGCTTCCAGAGAAAAGCGCCGGTCTCGGACAACTTGATGATCCCAGAGAAATCCACCGCCTGTGAACGCACGGGAACAACGACATAACTGCCGGCGATCTTCTTCAATATAAAGTCCTTTTTTACTTTCATATTATCACCAAGAAAATTATATCCCATCGCCCGCTATTTTGCAAGTAGTAATATCAACGCCGATAACGAATCCGCCAAGCGACAAAATCACTATACCGATATGCAAACAATATGCAAGAAAAATTGATGTTGCGAATGATTATTAGCGCATTGTCATTAGCATCTATAATTCTGATTCAGAATAATTGCAAAAAGAGTATTTTCTAAATTCGAATTATTACAAAATTGTTACACAAAATAGCCCTTTTGTGCATAATGCACAATTCTTACAAAGAATCATTGTTCTATTTTAACAGATTTTGTCAAAAATGGATAAAATATACAGTGATGGTTAATTATGCGATATTATTGCATAAACTGTCGTTTAAAAAACTGTCTTTTTGTCCGACAGACAATGGAAACGGTAATTTTTCGCCGACGCCTAATTGAAGTTCCGGGCTTCGGCAAGCAACTGTGAACGGTAAGCGTACAGACGCGGCGTTCGGCACAAAGCGTTGTCCACAGGCGGGTCAGAGCCTCCGGACATTCGGTATGATTCCACTTATCCGAGATGACCCGCTTTGACCGGCGTCCCGCCTATCCGCCTACCGCGAGCATAATAAGGGAGGAAACACTATGAAATCTCAATTCGCCCATTACAAAAACAGAGCCACAGGCTTCGGCATGCGCGGAATCGCGGTCATGCTGTGCTTCGTCATGCTTCTGACAGCGATCGGCGCGGGAACGATGATGACAGCTTTCTCGGCGAAGGCTGACCTCACCGGCTCGACAGCGATCGTCGATACCGCACAGAAGGTCGTCGACATCGCGAACAGCGTCGACACCGAAGCGGAGGATACAGAGGTAGATCAGTCTATCCTGCCTGACCTCTCTAAGAAGATCGCCGACCTCGCCGACACCGGCGCGAATGTCGATTTAGCCGGATCCGGTTACAATCTCAATACAGGTGCGCGCATTTATTTTAATGCAGAAGCTTGGGGAAACAACGTAGAAAACTACGTTTATTGTGCTTTTCTGTGTAATAATAGTAATTACTATCAGATTATTAAGCTGGATCATATCGCTAACACCTATCTCTATACTCAAACTACAACAGGGCATGTTAATAACGCTGGAGATATGAGTTCGTTGTTCTTCTTTACGACAAATCAAAGTGGTTGGGCGTGTACTAGTAGCTCTAAGTACGATAGTGCTTACGGCAATGTTACCGGAAATATTGCCGGAGCCAATAAGAATTATACGCTTACTTATGGAGCAGATGTATATAATAATCATGTATACTATTACAAGGTCAACGGTTCAGCTCAGGGTTCCGGGCTTACACTCACTGCTGATAAGGATAGCGGCGATGATCTTGCGCAAAGCACTACCTACCTCAAAGCCGGAGCCCAGAAGGCAAGCGTTTATGTTTCCACTACCGATAAAAACATAAATAGTTTTTCCTATGCAGGCAGCGCTTCTGTCGGCGGTGACGTACAGGTATCAGGCTACTATTGGAACACTAATTTTACCGTAGCCAAGAGTACCGCTCCTTCCTCTAAATCAAACAGTGCTTCTTCCAACTATTATTCTCAATATGATACTCCTGCGTTAACCTCGTGGATCACTATGGAGCTCAACGAAGTATATGATGGTTGGACGTTTGTCGGTTGGTATATAGATGGTGAAATGGTGACCGATGAAACCATCTATTATGAGGCGAACAGTGCTACCGCAAAAGATGTAAAGGCATGCTTCTTTAAACCGACATATGAAACTACCGGTACTCCGGCGTCTGCTAGCTCATTATCTTCTGGAAAGCTAATTTTTAAACGTAACAGTTCATGGTCAAACTTTAAGTCGTTTTATGGTTGGAATTTTGTAACTACTGCTAAAACTTTTAGAGCTACTCAAAAAGATTCTACTGATTATTTTACATATACAGATTCTACTAATATAACTTCAAGTAAATCTCCAAGCGCTATTGCTTTTAATCATGACTATGGCTCAGAATTCACTGGATATCCTAACGATGGGGATAGTTATAAAAACGGTGGCGGTGATATTACTGAGAACGGTACAAACGCGACTGGTATCTATTATATAGATTTAGCGAATGATACTACGAATTGCAACTGGACGAACTTTGAACATCTTGGTGTATCTTTATCCGGTAATCCTGCTACAGCCGATCCCGGTGAAGAGATCACTTTGACCGCTACCCCGTCCGGTACTTTAACAACCGGCGCCAAGTATAATTATTACTTCCAGAAAAACGGAGAGGGAAGTTGGTACGTTATCGGCACGGCAAATACAACCGAAACGTCTGTCGATTTCTATCCCCCCGATTACGGCAGCTATACCTTTAAGGTAACAGTGACAGATGAAGCCGGCTTCGAAACAGCAGTAGCTAACTCTTCTACCACTACTAATGTCGGTCAAGTGGGTTACTATGTATCCGGTGACACCGCGCTTGTCGGTTCCAACTGGGGTGTAGCTCCCTATAAAGGCTTTATGACAGAGCCTTCTTCCGGCACCGTTTGGACAAAGACCTTTGGTAATGTTGCTTCCGGCAGTCATGAATTCAGAATCACCTCACTGACTGAATGGATCACCAGCAGTAGCACCCACGGAACTTATACTGTTAACGGTGTAGCCGGCTCTATGAGCGGAAACAACTTCACATTTACACTTTCCGACAATCAGCAGGTTACCATTACATATGATAGCTCCAATCACAATGTTACTGTTACCACCTCAGATGTACAGGCAATCGATGTTGATGTATATGCCGGTGCAGGCGGATTTGTTGAGGTATCTTACGGCAGTGCGACGACTGAGATTCCGGAAAACGATCATATGATCATCAAGGTAGCGTATGGCGATAAGATCAGACTTGAAGCAACACCTTCTAATGGCTACTCCTTCTCTAAATGGTATAAGAACCTTGAGGAGGATTATAAGGGCGGTAAAACAGAAGGATATGATTCGCTTGAAAACGAGGTCATCACCTCCCGCACCGTGTATGTCGCAACATTCACCACTGAATCTACTGACAGTAACTGGATCTATTCATATGATCGTTCAAATGCTACTCCCGAGATTGGCGGCGACGCTTCAAGCTATAATATCATCTATTCCGGTCAAGACAGCGGCGTAGGCAGAAATGAAGGCGATCCGAAGGGCAGTACTGCCACCTACAAGAGCGGTAACGATTATTGGGCTGACCTGACTTCGATCTTTGGCAATCCGCCATCCACTCCCAATCGCCTGTATATCGCTCTTGCCAACGGCACCGGAAACAACAATATGGTAGGTGACAGCAGCACAAAAATAAATGGCTCTACCTACTCAGACGGTAATGGCCCTACCATCAAAAACAGTAGTGATGAAACTCTGTTTATTGTAAGGAAGAAGCAGAATAGTACTGTTCATAATACCATCAGATTTATTGAGATTGATGGTATCGACTGGACTAAGATCAGCGCTCTCGGTGTACGCGCGGTCTACTCCGGCTCCGGCTCTGTCAACTACAAGTTCTACTATAAGCTCAAGGGTGAAAGCGGAAGCACATCTGCCGACTATATCCCCTCTACCAACTTCTATGCAAAGGATTCTTCAATCCGTGAAGGTAACTATAATTTCTGGATTTATGCTCCTACTACTAAAGTTACCAATGTCGAAGGACAGGTGAGGGTTGATAATGATCATGCCAACGGTCATCATTGGGTTGATGGCTTTGCGTTAAAGGGCTCACAGATCACGGTTACAACTATTATTCCCCACCGAGGTTCATATAATTACGTTGATAAGTCCGGCGGTACCGGTACCTGTTACGCTGATGAAAAGTATTATGTAGCCGGCTTCTCCTTTAACGGCGATACTCCCGAGATGATAAGTGAGAGTTCTGGCGTATTTGTGTCTTCGTGTGAATTTACTGATCCTAACGGAGTTAGCTATACACGTGCGGGTACATCCTATACCTGTACCTATACGATCCCTGCTGATATGAAGGAAAGCATGCTGGAGATCACCCCGATTCTCTTCGTCAAAGACGCGTATGCGTCCGAAACCGTTATGGTTTACATCAACGGTTATAGTGATGAGGTACGTAACGCGGGTTGGGGCAACACTCTGTATCTCTATCCGTTCTATCAGTATCGCAAGGATGGCACAGCAGATGGGGAAATTGCTTCTTATTACGGTCAGGGCGAGAACTTCGGCCGTTATCCCGGTCAGCCGATCGTCAACTACGGCGGACAGCTTTTTGCTCAGATCCCGCTGACAGATGACGCATCTAAAAACGGTAAGGATAGTAACGGCGGTCCTGTCAAGGGTATCACCATCAATAATGGTTACTATGATGATGTTCATAAGAATTACTGTAACCATGTATCTGTCCACAGACAGACCTATGACTTTGATGACTTTGCGAAGATTTATAACGAGAAGAAGACAAAGAACGGTTCCAAATATATGTACTCCATCTACTTCTCGTTCAAGTACTTCCCTGTCAGCAGCAGTCAGCATAGACTAGCAGGTACCACAAATGGCATTGATGGTGACTCAAAAGCAAGCCGTTATAATGACCTGTTGGCAGACGGCAATATTCTGGATGATATAACCGGTACCGTTGCTGCTGCAACGTTGGAGGATGCCGGTAATAATAGTACCGGATGGCAGTACTTGACCGACGCGTTAGGTAACAATGTGGATATCTTTGGTGACAAGATCACTAAACCTTCCGCTGATCCGCTGAGAATATTCTCCCTCGGTTATGAGTACAACAATGCGGGTCGCTGGGCGACAGAGTGGGCGGTCTATCATAAGAACGGTAGTAATTATGAGTTGCTCTATAATTCTTCGAACCCGATGTCCGGCGGTTCCGATAACCAAAAGACCAAGGCAACCAACTCTTCCATCGTTCCCTCCGCACTGATCTATAATACAAAGGCGGATCTTGCTGCCGCGACCTCGATGGACGGCGACAAGGGTATCAACGAATATGCCGGCTTGTATGAGAACATTGAGGCATACCGCGGCGTACCCGCTTTGATCTGTTATGAGCATGATATTCCCGACGCCTTCAATCCGAAGAATTACCGCTGTGACGGTCGCTGGACCTATACGACGGTTGAAGACTTCGTCAAATCCAATATCAAGATCCAGTATTATGACGTCAACGGCGAGCTGCATGACGATTCTTTCGAAGCGGATTCTCACATAGGTAGCACAACCAAGTGTTCTGCTTACTTTACGAACTCCGACTATTACGGTGCGACTGAGTCTGAATCCGAGCTCATTGATCACAGCAAGAGCTACACCTTCACGGCAGAGGAAAAGGGTTCGTATGAGTTCGTCGGCTGGTATATGTATGATACTTCGGGACTTGAGAGTACAATCACTACATCCTCGACAACTGCCGATACCCCCCGCTCCGGTAACTTCACGTTGGCGGCACGCTTCAAGTATATCGCTTCCGGTAATTTGACGATCAGTAACTCGCTCCACGCAAACAGCACCGGCAGAGGTACGACATACCTCGGCGTAACGGTAAAGAACGGCGATAAAGAAACTGTCGTAGCTAATGTCAACAGCAATACCAAGACCATAACGCTTGACAAATCAATCATCAACGCGAGAAGTAATTACCAGATCATCGTCACCGTAAAGACTGTTCCGACAGGTGAGAACACCTTTAAGGAGTATACCGCTTATACGACCGACGGTCATACCGGTAGTGATGTCAGGAACACTGCGAGCGACACGGATATTTATAATTCCGCTAATAAGAATCATACGACGGATACGTATACGATCAACGTCAAGGGCGATATCTTCAGCGATACAGTTGACAATCAGCAGAATGTCAAGGCGATTGAGTATGTCTCAGAGTTGAATCCCGTCATATATGATTACAGCGTCAAGTTCAACTACACCAGCCGCCAGTATGGCGATCAAGCGTTCACCAAAGCGGGGACGCTGACCCCCGGTCAGATCAACGATGAGACTGTTGTAACCGGTACATTAAATACTGAAGACAAGAAGCTGACAAAGGAATTCCTCGCGAAGATTGCGCCTCACGAGAGCAACTTCAACGAGAAGATCACATGGGATTTCGATAGTGTCGTTAATAGTCAGACCTGTAACTATAACAGTGGGAACAACACCTACACGATCTCGCTGACGATCACTAGCAATAATCAAACGACGGATTCCGGCAGCACCGAGTTCACGAAACAGCGTCATGGCTACTTCACTGTACCTTATGTGCTTTCTACTGTGTCCGGCGACAACGGTATCCCTCTTGCGACCAATGGTAAGGTCAGTAAAGCTGCAAAGGATAAAACCTTTACCGTAGATGCAGATTATGACGAATTCTTCAAAGATTCTCAAGGTAACTTTGTAACCGCTCCCTCGGTTATTTATGACGGCGAAACAGCTCGCTACTTCAAGTATTGGGAGTACAGCATTGTTTCCGGCAGTCGCGGCGACAGCAGAGTAGTCGGCAAATGCTACTACCACGAATTTAACTATCGAGCATTCAACAATTACAATATCACTGCGGTTTACAGCACTGATGATGACGGTGATATGACCGAAACTTCGTATGCCGATCTTTATAAAGCGGGTCAGTTTACCACTATCGACTTCATTGGTAATACTCGTAACCAGTGGAATAATAACGATAACGGTGATCATACCTATTACGCGGGCGACTTGGTCTATAATGACTTCATCATGGCCTTTAAGCCTCAGGGTGATACCACATTCAACAAACTTTCCGGTACTAAAGAATGCGGCTTCATTATCCAGAGATTGAAGGAGATCGAAACTAACGCCAGCGGAACCAACGCGAAAACCTTGCAGGAATACGCAAAGGATTATTCTGATAGTGATTTGTCAGCAGCTCAAAGCGCTGCAAAAGCTAAAGCAGGCGGTAGTAATTCTTCAGATTACACTCAGATCAAGGTAGCGATTAATCCAACTCAGGTCAATGATAAGAACCGTTGCCATTATGCTTATGCAATGTGGAATACGAATCAGAGAGATCAGGAAGGGACTCAAGTGTATCCTGCAACAAACGCTAATTCTAATACCAAGTATCTGTATAGAGCTTATTCCTACATGAAGATAGGTGACGGTGATTACATTATGAGTGAAAAACCTGCATACTTCTACATGTATGATATTGCACAGCAGTAAGGAGGTATAAATATGAAAAAAGAGTATATTGCTCCTGATTGCGAGTTGATTCGTTTTAAGCTCACAAAGGATATTCTGGGCGATAGTAAACCCGAAGCCAGCGACAATCCGATCTACGGCGGCGGTGGCTCCGGTGACCCGGATGATCCTTTTGCAGGATTGTAACAATAATCACAGGCAGTGCCTATGTGCACTGCCTGTGCGCTTAAGGAGAATTGACTTATGCGAAAAGCAAAAAAAATAGTCGCTATAGGACTTGCGGCGGTCATCTGTCTGACGTCTGTGTTTGTCGCACATGTTTTTGCCGCAATGATCCTTGATGGTTACAGCTTTGAGCTGGATGACAACAAGTGTGCTGTGATAACCGGATGGGATAACAGTTCTGATACATTGTATGTTCCTGAATATATCGGGGATTTCCGTACAGTCGCCATTGATAACAGCGCTTTCAAAAACGACGATCATATTCGTCATCTTAAGATGACGGATGCATCGTATCTGGACAGCATCGGCATGTATGCTTTTTCGAACAGCGCTTTAGAAGGTACTTTGGTGATTCCGACACGAGTTAGCTATATTGGAACGTCTGCCTTTGAAAAATGCGACGGCTTGACAGAACTGTCATATAGCTCTTTTGGAGGAAAGGTATCGGCTCAGTGTTTTCAATATTGCAAGAATTTGGAAACAGTAGTTTTGACTGATTATATTACAACCATTGAGCGTTACGCTTTCTATAACTGCCCCGGATTATCGTCTGTTACCATTCCCCGCTCGGTTACAAGCATAGACAGTACGGCATTCTCCGGTGATGATAACCTCGTCATCCGCTGCTACACCGATTCCTGCGCACATCAGTATGCTTTGGACAACGGCATCAACTATGTTTTGATTGATGCGCCCGATCCTACGGAGCCTTCTACTGAGGCGCCCACCGACGAGCCGACAGAAACTCCCACAGATGAACCTACTTCGGCTGAACCGATTGAGGTCACCTTCATTCTCGGCGACGCCGACGGCGACGGTCAGATCACGATTCTCGACGCGACCAAGATCCAGCGCGTGCTTGCTGATCTCGACCTCGACGAAGACGGCATGATCGCTCTGCGCGGTGATGTCAATGAGGACGGTCTGAATATCATGGACGCCACCACCGTCCAACGTCATATCGCAGATTTTTCCATTAATGTGCCGGTCGGTACATCGGTAACAAGACTCATCACCCAATAACTCAGTTACAATTCAATTAATAGAGATTCCATCTTTCCTGCACACCTTTCGCATGGTTCAAATAGTCCCTTCAGTGAATCTCTGACCAAAAAAAGCGACCGCCTCAAGCAGTCGCTTTTTTCATCTGCGACAGAGCCAAGTCTCACTGAAATTAGGCTACTCGCTAATCCGTAATACATCTTGTTGCTGTCATATCACTATAATCCACCAAAAGAGACCGGATAGCTGTTACGCATATCCGGTCTCTACTCATATTATAATTCAAGTGTCAACTATTTTATATCAGAAGTTAGGCAACTCTGCCTGATCATCCACATCCGGGATAGTAGCAATTACAACCGGGATTTCCCCCTCAACATCATTGTTGTCGGGAGCGGTCGTGGATGCGTTGCCGGAAGTATCATCAGGTTCATCAGGATCGTCTTTTCCCTTCACGGAATTATCAGATAATCCGCTATTGCTATCGCTTTCGATCCAGCTATGTGTCGTGATATACTCGGTGATCTCTATCGCGTTGCCGTTTTTATCCTCAACAGCAACTACTCTTCCGTCACTGTCCTTCGTGATCTTGTTGCCTTCTGAATCCTTTTCTATCGTCCCGCCATCGGCAGTCGTTTCCAAAACGGCCGTTGTTTCAGAGACAGCAGTCGCTTCGACTTTTGAGAGTTCGGTAGTCGACGCCTTGCTCTCAGACAAACTGCGATTATCCTCAACGCATGCCGACAAGAGCATTATAACAAAAACACCGATAATCAGATACATCAAACGTGACCGATTCTTCATCCCGGGATCACCTCACGTGTTACTTCCTCACCAACGGGTTCCGCAATGCTGTAATCAGCGATATGCCTTTGAATCTTTGTCGCATCCATCACGTTCAGACCATCGCCGTCGATATCACCGCGCAAAGCTATCATGCCATCTTCATCAGTATCCAGATCAGCCAATATGCGTTGCAGCTTGGTGGCATCAAGTATCGTGATCACACCGTCGCCGTCTGCGTCGCCAAGAATGAAGGTGACCTCTTTCGTCGCGTCAAGAAGTACAAACGGAATACTATTTTCTTCTGCAAAGGAGTGCGCTTTGGAATCGGTATAGCAATAGATCACAACGTTATCAGAATTCTTGAATGCATCCTCATGGATTTCAGTCACGCTTGCGGGGATCACAATTCTTTTCAGCTGAGAACACTGCGCAAAAGCGTCATGCATGATCTCGGTGCAGGTATCAGGCAAAGTGATCTCTTCAATGCCGGAATTCATGAAAACATGGGGACGGATAACGGTAACAACAGAGTTTTCCAGATTGATCGTCTTGAGTGATGTGGTACCGATAAATGCGCCGACTCCGATTTCGTTCATAGCAAAATTGCATTCGAACGTTTCGAGAGAAGTGCAATTCATAAAGGCGTATTCACCGACACGCCAAAGCGGAGAACTTGTTTCAACGAATGTGATATTCTTGTTTTCTAAGAAACAATGATCACAGATCGAAACCACCATCAGATCATTCACGATTCTCGGAATAGCAATTTCAGCATCCGTGCCGGAGTAACCGTTGATTTCCCAACGGGAACCGCCGTCGATCGCTGTATAACTCCAGTCGCCTTCGGAAAAGATCGTCTTTCCGTTTTCCGCAAGGTCAACCTGAGCAGCGGATGCGGAAAGTATCGGAAATAAAAGCAGAGCAGAGATCAATATAATTGAAAGTAGCCTTTTCATCATTATCTCCTTTCACATAAAGCGAAGATGATACAGTTTATGCCGCAGCAGTCACCCGCTGCGGCATAATTAATCGTTAGCTTATCAGAAGTCTCCCCCTAATTCTCCGCCGTCGTCATCGCCGCCGATGATCTCGGGGATCGTCGCCTCTGTAGGACTGGCTGAAAGAACATCCTTTAAGGCAAACTTGACTGTCTCCAACTCAGGAGTTACATATTCTTTTCTCATAATTAATACCTCCAATCAAGTCGCTTAAATTACTCATAAGTCTTCACGCCGGATACTTCGGAGAATGTATAGTTATCTCCGTCATAGAAGTAAGCATATACGCTGTAACGAGTACCGTTATTCTTCGCAAAATCAGATCTGACCGCGATATCGGTACGGTTGAAGTTCGTCTGAGCAGAAGCCTGCATATTGGTGATGCTGATGCCGCTCTTTGCTTTCATCGTTTTGCCGTTTGCGATACTGGTAACAAGCGTTTTAAGCTGAGTGTCAGTGTAATTGGTAAGATTAGCGTTCTCAATCTTGTTATCACTGATAACAAGCACACCGATCTTAGCATTGGTGGGCAGGGTTGCCTTAGCATCGGAGCCTTTGCGGACACGAACGATAGTATCGTTGTAGAATACGCCGGAAGACGAAGTAGTCAGCTCTTTGTTGACCTCATTCTCGTCGATGAAGATCTTCCAGCCCTCAGAATCTTCATCCCTTGTTGTAGAACCGTTCTCATCATAGACTGCGATGATCGCCTGATCTCTGGTCAAACGTAAGCCGTAGTTCTGCTGAGTTGAGAGGAGATCGCCTCTTACACCATGATCATAAGCATACCAACCGAGGAACTTTTTACTGTATTCCGTGGTCACTTCTGAGCCTTTGTTCAGAACTGTCAAATCAACCGCAGTGCCGTTGTAAACTTCGGTTTTGGTAATTGTTTTTTCCTCGTTGTTAGCGCCCTTATAATGAGCGGTCAGGGTGTATGTGGGAAGGGTAACTTCGAATCCAGACAACTTAAGGATATACTGTTTATCATTATTCTTTGTCCAAGAATCGGCGTTCGCAGCGGAGAAGTCGATGTTCTTCTTGAATACACCGATGCCGACCGGCAGCTTTGCGAGGACATCAGCAGAGTGGTTATCATAAAAGACCTTGTTCTGGTTATCTCCCACTGCCATTTCTTCAGGAGTCAGATCATTACCGGTTGCACTGTATGTTCTCTCACCTTCACGTCCCTCATAAATGTAATTATATACAGCAGAGGCACGATAGACCGCATAATAGGTTACGTCCTTGTTCGTGTAGTTCGGGTAGAAATTCTCATTAGAACTATAAGTAGCCTTTGTGAAGTCGCCGGTATTCGCGTCATAGTAATACCAACCGATAAAGTTCTGAGCAGAAGCATTCAGCACGATACCGTTCAGCTTCGCGTCAGAAGCTGCTGTCTGAGCCCAAGAGCCGTCAGTTGCAGCCGTTGCATAATTCGACTTGCCGAAGTTGATACCGGAACGCAGCGCTGCTGTCGCGTTACCGTAACCGGCTGTGTTGGAATGTGCAAGTTCTTCGCCCGAATCGGTCATCATAGCGACTTCAACATTTACCTTAACAGTATCTGTCTGTCCCGCAGCGATCCACTGACCTTCAAAACGATAGGCGTCGAAGTAAGGACCGGAGTTGATATTGCTGGCGGAATATGTAACACTATCCCAGTCACCGTACATATATCTGGGCTTGTCATAACAGATCGCTACAGACTTGCCGTCGACCGCGTAGCCCTGATCCTCTAACACCTTACCGATATAAGTATCAATATTGTTCGAGGAAAGGTCAGCGATACCTGCGAAGAGTACGGTGGTAATGTAGTTGCCCTGAGCGTCGTAAACATACCACTGAACAGCGTACTTCATATTCAGAGCTGTAGCACCGCCGTAGGTGATGTCGCTGCTCCACTGGCCGGCAGCCAAAGCGGTCCTTGTATAAGAACCTCTGCTTTGACCGCTCGCCGGGTCACTGTACGTCGCATCATAACCTTTCATCTGATAGTTATGACCGCCGTGGAAGACATAATTCATCGTGGAGTTGTTATAAATGACCTGACCCTTAGAGGCAACATAGAAGGAAGCGGTAGGCTTAGTATTCATCGGATTACCGTTCATATCGATATACTTGTCGCCCTTCGCATTGGTCAGATACTCCCAGTTGAGCTTACCCCAACCTGCCGGGAGATTCAGGATGTTATTATCATCAAACTCTGTATGTTTCCAAGAAATCAGCGAGGAGTTGCCGTCCTTCATCTGGAAGGTGATGCTGACATTTTCATCCGACGCAGAATATCTATTATAAAGCGCGAGCGGCTCGTGATAATCGTATGTTTGAGCCTTGAAGTTTGCCTTGTTATAGGTACCCTTGTAAACTTTATTTTTAGAATCCCAGTCGGTATCCTTCATGATGTTATACTGGGTAATAATGCCGCCGGATGTACTGATATTCTGAGTACCGGAATTCACTTCACTACCCATGACACCGGATCTGCCGAGCCATGAATGTGCGCCGTCTACGTAGTTTGAGAAGGTGATACCTGCGAGTTCGTTGCCGCCCTTGGTAGCTGTAAAGGTAGTAGTCCATGTGGACATATCGTCAGAGGGGATCATCGGCTGACCGGGATAAGCGCCGAGACCCGGAGCATCGCCATTCTTGTACCATGTGTACGCTGTTACTATATCACCCCACTGGGCGCGGTTCAGCTGCGTCGCGTCAAAGGTGATCGTGACCTTTGCGCCGGCTTCCTCAACGATCGGAACGATGTAGAGATTCTGCTTCTCGTTCGCAAGAGTAAGATCGAAATAATACGGGGTCTTGCTATCAGCGGTTGTACCCTTTGTGATGTTCTTTTCTGCGCGGACGGTTTTATTATCGATATCGTAGACCAGGAATGCCACTATCTTATCGTTGCCGCCTGCTTTCTTCGTGATGCGGACGGTAGCGCCCTTCTTACTGGGAGAATACTTGGTGACAGTACCCTCGTGGCACTTTGTATTATCAGGATCCTCGATATACGTCGTAGATGCATTTACGTTAAAGTAACCTGTCTGACCGGAGGTTTTGACAACGCCGTCTACAACGGGTTCTACGGTAACCGCATCGGTCTTTACGGTAGAACCAACATCATATCCGTTGGATACATAGAGATCGGAGTAGATCGCGGTTGCGACAACGTCGAGATCCTTGGTATCGGCGTCGAGATAAATTCTCAGCGGTGAGCTGTAGCCGGAGGTAATGCCGGAAACTGTCAGCGTAGCGGTCGTGCCGGTGTTGACCGAAGTTGTGTCGGTGGTAACATAGCCGCTTGTATTAGCGTTCAGCGTAGTAGTACCCGCGATCGAAATAGTATTTGCCTTCTGTTTCAAATAAATAACATTGGCTTCTCCAAGACTGCAAACAACCTTGGTGCCGAGCTTCAGCGTATAGCTATTCTGCATATTCAGATCGATGTACAGATCGAACGTCGGCATCTTACCGTTGATGACAATCTCGGCACCGTCAGCGGAAGAAGAGGATGTTGATTCAGAACCGGAGACTGAAAGCTCAAAATCTAATATCTCAGTAGTCGTCAGTTCAGTTCCCCTACCGCCGGACTCGGTCGCTCTATAGAATTTGATGCCGGAGGCGACGATCTTGTTGGTCTGGGTAGCGGACTGCTTCGCCTTGACGGTCAGCTGATCGCCTGCTACGGACAGATCCTCTCTGTCATAGTAATAGTCGTCAGTGTTCTTGCTGTTGATGACCGTGTTGGTATAGTCGCTGAAATATACCTTACGCTTCGTGCCGATCTCAACATCGATGTTCTTATAATCCTGCGTACCGGTGAACTTGACGCTGTGGGCGTCGTTGTCAGCAGTAACGCCGGAGAAATCTCTGCTGTCAAGCTGAGTCGTGTTATAATACGTGCTGTTCATGTAGATGGCAGGAGTAGTGGGATGACTATGAGCTACAAAATGATCACTGTCAGGCTTATTAACATAGAAGCTTTTGGTGTTGTCATAGAAAACACCCTTAAGGATCTCGGACGAAGCCATTGCCGAGTAGGTCAGCGTGATCTCGTCGCCAGCGTAATACTGGATGTAGTTACCCTGTCCGTAAGTTCCGGAAGCGATTGCCAGAGCGGCGGGCTTGGAACCGTCGGGAGAATCCGGGTTGCCCGCGGTCTTAGTACCGTCATAGCTGTAGGTGTAGGTAGTAGCGGTGCCGTGAGCGTCAGTGTGCTTGATCTGGATAGACTTAGGAGGCGCGGTAACAAAGGTGACCTGGCTGTTGTTCATCTCATAAGAGTCAAAGGCAGAGAGCTTGTAGACCTTGATGAAGCGCGCTTCAAGCAGATAGTTGTTAATGACTTTGAAAGTGTTGTTGGAATATACACCGTTCGAAACCGTGCATTCGACCTTTGTCCAAGTGGTTCCGTTATCGGTCGACCAATAAACGCCTTCTACCGCATAGCCGGAACCGGGCGTAGCGGTGAGGGTCAGGGTGGTGTTGTATGACAGAGAAGCGCCGGAAGTTACATCGTTATTACCGTTCTTTACGGTAAATGTACCCTGAGTAGCGGAGATGTCGTTCCACACCGCGCCGTCGTTGGTGTACTTACCGGAATAGGTGATGGTATACTTCGCCGATTCAAACATGGCGTGGACTTCGGTGTTCGCGGTGGTCAAGCCGGAAGTACCGTCTGTCTTCAGATAAACCGTTGTATTAGAAGAAGTACCGTAAGTCGTTGTTGTGCTTGTAACAGCGGTATAGGTTGTACCGTCAAAGGAGTACTTGAGGTGTGTGCTGTTGAACTGCCATCCCTTGAATTCATAGCCGGTTGCAGTCGTCGCTTTAATGATCGCGGGGCTGGCGGTATCGATACCGAAGCTGTCGCTGGTCGTCGCGGTTGCGCCGGCTGTGCCGGAAGTACCGACCTTGACGGTACCTCCGGTACCGGATTCAATACCGTCGGTATATGCCTTAACGGTCGCGCCGGCTTTGACCTCTGTCCATTGAGCGTAGAGGGTGGCGGTAGCAGCATCAATTTTCCACTGTGTAGCGCTGGAACCGTCAGCGTTATAATACTTTGTGCCGCCGGATGAAGCTGAATACCAACCATCAAGTGAATAACCGGTCTTTGATGGCGCAGTGTAAGTAGTGAACGACGGCATATCGGCGTCGTAGGTAGCCTTCCGGAAACCGTCTGTGTACCATTAGTAGTCGCGCCGTTTCTATCAAATGACAGAGTAGTTTGATTAGCAGTCCATGTCGGATAAAGAGTAACCGCTGCGTTCGTTGAATATGTTCCTTTTAACGCATAGCTTGTACCACCTGTACCTGAACTATTAGTATTCCACGCAGTTTGAGTGTAACCTGTACGTGTAAAGAGCTTATCTTTAAGGGTAAAATTTGTACCATGCGTTTTGGTATCGGTTGTATTTGTACCGGCACCGTTACTACCCTTATTATAGCTTACAGTATAAGTCTTTAATGTAAAATTTGGTGTTACAGTAACATTCTTCGAAGGCATAGTAAATTTATTGCTACTAACTGTAACCGAACTGTTGTCAGAATCCTTAACAGTAGGTGTCCCTGCGTTATAGCCAGTAGAAGGAGAAGATGTTATAGTAACTTCCGTTCCGCTCTTTGCGAATCCCGACGGTGAAGTAGTCGCGCTACCGCCAGTAGCAGAAGCGACTGTAATCTTATATTCAATATACGCGTTCACAGCATTATCGTCATAATAGTCACAGATGACAACAACTCTAGCACCAGCTGGCACATTTTTAACATCATAATTACTCGAAGGCCATGAATTATTCCAAGAACCGTCTGTAACTTTGAAAGAATAATCACCAACAGTTGAAACCGCAGAAGAAGTCCACTTGAACTTATCAATAGATGTGTCAAACGTCATTGCGTTTTGCGAAGTATTCCAGTTATATCCTGTTAAGCCGGTATCACCAGCCACAGTACGAGTAGGTGCAGTTTGAGATACAAGCCAGAGCCATGGCTTTTTATCATTATCGCCAGTTACCTGATCAACACCAACTTTATACCAGCCGGATGTGCCGTTGAACTTAAAGGCATTACCCGATGTATCAGCACGACAACCACTGACAACAAAGTTAGAATTATTAGTGGAAGGGCCATACTGGGTACCGGAAATCTTTACAGCAAAATAATCACCATTATTAAAATAATACATACCTGCGGATGAAAAATTACCATTACCAAGCAATTTACCAGTAGACCAGTCACCGAACATATCACCGATAAGATAAACATCAGACCAACCAGTCTCAGCCAAATCGATATTGGCTCCGGTGTCGGCGTTATCTACGACAGCCGCAATCGAGGTAGCCACTGTGCCGAAGAGCATCAGCAGCGCCAGCACCAGAGCGGTACTCGCCTTGAGGATAAACGAACATTTTGATTTCATAAAGTTTCCTCCCTTTGTAGGAGCTAATTAGGGATTCTACTTCATAAAGGAGCAAATTAGGGATTGTTGTTTTTTATAATAAAAAGCTCTGAATTCATGTCAAAACAATTGACTATCTTGACGCATTATGGTTTAATTGTTACTGGAATAGATCAGTTGATACGGAGATGATTGAATGGATAGTATCAAAAAATTTGAAGACCGACCGATCCGTACATCATGGGATGAAGAAAAAGAAGAATGGTATTTTTCTGTTTCTGATGTTGTTGAAGCGCTGTCCGAAAGCAAAGACGTCAAACAATATATCAAAAAAATGAGAAGCCGCGATCCTGAGTTCAGCTCCAAGTGGGGTACAATTTGTACCCCTGTTCGGATGATGACCGCAGACGGCAAATACAGAAAAATCAACGCCGCAGATACCAAAGGAATCCTTCGTATTATCCAATCGATTCCGTCTAAAAAAGCCGAGCCGTTTAAAATGTGGCTGGCGCAGGTTGGAAGCGAGCGGATCGAAGAAATCATCGATCCCGAATTAACAATAGAAAGAGCGCTGGAAACCTATGCGAAAAAGGGTTATCCTGCAGATTGGATCAACCAGCGGCTGCAAACGATTCGCGCGCGAAAAGAGCTGACCGATCAATGGCAGGCGCACGGGGTTGAAAAAGGTCAGGAATACGCGATCCTGACAGATGAGGTAACCAAAGCCTGGTCGGGCATGACGACCCGCCAATATAAAAACCTCAAAGGACTGAAAAAAGAGAATCTCCGCGATAACATGAGTACGCTGGAGCTGGCGCTGAATATGCTTGCCGAGGCTACTACCACAGAGCTCACCAAAACGCAAAATCCTTTCGGCTTGGAGGAGAACAGAGAGGTTGCCAACAGCGGCGGGAAAATCGCCGGAGACGCGAGGAAGAGTATTGAGGCTCAGACCGGAAAGCCTGTCATTACGTACGCTAATGCTGCAAAGCTGAATGAGGTCGTCACGGGAATGATCGAGAGCGTTATCCGTGATGATGAGAAATCCGAATAACACACAAAACGCAGGGGCTGTCAACACGCAAAAAACGCGTGCGGCAGCCCCTGAATTTAACTTTACAGGAAACAGATTGATCGCGATCATTCTAAAGAGTGAACTCACCGATAAAATTCCATATGATATGTACCCGTTGCGATTTCTCGCCTTCGATCGTATCGCGCTTTGAGATCATGACCTTTTCTACAAATTCCCGTAAGACCTCTGCGGTCAGTTCATCGATCTCATCGTATCTATAGACAATCTTCATAAACCTGTCAGCGCTTTGTGCCGAGTCGGTTTCTTCCGCAATATTATTCTCAATATTGTATCGTTTTTCTTCCAACTCCTTTTGCTCTCTTTCATAATTCAGTGTGAGCTTCATAAATCGCTCATCGGAGATTTTTCCGTCGAGGTTATCCTCATAAAGATGTTGGATAATTCCGTCTAGCTTTTCGATACGCTCTTTAACCTGCTGCAATTCGATTTTATTTCTATGCAGATTGCTTGCGATTTCAATTTTTGATTTCGATAATACTTTTTTGATAAAATCGCTCTCATTTTCCTTGGCGTAGTAAAATATCCCTTTGATACTTTTTAACAGTTCTTCCTCAACAACATTTTTTATTTGATGGGAACTGCATCCGCCTCGAATCTTGCGATAGGTTGAGCATACAAAGTTTTCTTGTTCATGTGACCAATTCTTGTTGCGCACCTGATACATTTTCTTTCCGCAATCGGCGCAGTACAGCATACCGGAAAGGATTGGCATTTCGCCGAGGGGCGTCTTTCTGCGCCTGCCATCGCGGATTTTCTGAACAATACCATAGGTTTCCTTGTCGATGATTGCCTCAAAGATGTTTTCAAACACCTCCCACTCGGAAGGGTCGTTCCATATCTGCTTTTTCTGCTTATAGGATTTTCGGTGTGTTTTGAAGTTGACTACACAACCGAGATACTCCTGACGAGAGAGCATCCTCGTTATTGTGCTGGTACTCCAGTTGTAATCATCCATATAAACTCTGCGGTCGGGTTTTCCTACGCCGATCGCTTTTGCGTGAGCAGTGGGATTCAAAACCTTGCGTCTGGTAAATTCATTTGCTATCTGTGACGGACCGTATCCTGCCATACACAAACGAAAAGCGTCTCGGACTACCTCGGCAGCCTCTTTATCAACGATCCACTCATCCTTATTATCAGGTGATTTCAGATAACCATAGGGAGGATTGACGCTCAACGGCTTCCCGGACTGCCCATTTGCTTTGAATACCGCGCGAATCTTTTTGCTGGTGTCTTTGGCGTACCACTCATTGATGATATTCAGAAAAGGTGTAAAGTCACTGTCCTGCTTACTGTCGCTGTCAATCCCGTTGTTAATAGCAATAAAGCGGATGCCTAAATCAGGGAACAATTCCTCGGTGTAATAGCCTACCTTAAGGTAATCTCTGCCTAAACGTGACATATCCTTAACGATGATCGTACCGATCTTATCTTCCTCAGCGAGAGATAACAGACGTTTCCAATCCGGACGTTCGAAATTCGTTCCGGAGTATCCGTCATCCACAAAGAATTCCATGTTCATGAAACCGTGATCGTCTGCATACTTTTGTAAAATATCTTTTTGGTTACGGATACTGTTGCTGTCTCCGTCCATCTCATCATCACGAGACAAGCGGCAATAAAGCGCAGTGATTTTATTTGCCAGTTTCATGGCTGCCTTCAGTTTTTTGCTTTCATAATGATCCTCCTTGCATTACCAAATATGGCGTAGCATTATTCTTTAATAATCGGTGGAATCTGTCAAGTTTACAAATTCACGGGAAAGAATCTCCTTTCAAAGAAAAACAGCCGAGAAAGGAATCAACCTTTCCCGACTGAAAAATGACAAAACGAGGTCAGTGTGTACCGACCTCGTTTCATTATCCATATTATGATTCTTGAATACTATTGATTTACAATGTTGCGGCAATTCTACGGATTTCGTCAACAGGCATCTTAACAATCTCAGAAATCTTATCAAGAGAGAGTGTGCCATCCTTTATAAACTCTTTAATTGTTTCGATAATACCTTCTTGACGTTCTTTCTTACCATAATCTTCTACAGCTTTGCACATGATATTCATTCCTTCTGTCGTTTCTTTATAATGTCTTGTGATTTCTGCCATCGGATCGCAGAGCATTTCGCTCGCGTTTTTGCACACAAAATCGTTGATCAGCTTGCCGATTGCTGTAGCATATATATATTTGCTTTTCAGTATTATTCGGATTAATAATTATTGTTAATAATATCATAATATGTAAAAGAATCGCCCGATCTCATTTTTCAACAAGATCGGGCATACACTTACTGTTATATTTAAAGATCAGGCAATTCGACCAAATCATCGTCATCCGGAATCGTCGCAACAATCACAGGAATAGACTCTTCAACCGCTTCATCACCAGAAACAGATGATGATCCTGATCCGCCTGAGCTGCCAGACGAGCTTGAACCACTGGAACCTCCGGGAGAACCAGATTCACTGGATCCACCAGATGATCCTAATCTGTCTGAGCTGCTGAGTGATCCTGAACTGCCGGAACCACCGGATGAATTGCTATTTGATTCAACCCATGTATGAGTGGTCAGATATTCAGTCACGTCAATGGAGTTGCCGTTCTTATCTTCTACTGAGACAACTTTACCATTCTCGTCTTTTGTGATCTTGTTACTTTCTGAATCCTGCTCAATGGTTCCACCGTTGCTTGTTGTCTCAAGGACAACAGTAGTTTCACCGGGCGCAGATTCATCTTTAGTTGATTCGTTCTCTTTCTCACCGCAAGCGGTAAACAGAATCGAGCAGATAATCAACAAACAAAGAAGGACGGAAAATAACTTTATGATTTTCATAATAACCTCATATAATCCAACGAAACATTAACCCTGAGTTGATGCAGGAATGAAACGTGTCACTTCCGAACCGATAGGCTCCGGTACACCAAAATCTGCAAGATAACGCTGGATTTTTGTAGCGTGAGTAATATTCAATTCATCACCATCAACAGCAGCTCTTAACTCTATCATACCGTCAGGATCATCCATAATCAGAACAAGAACACGCTGAATAACAGTCGCATCGAGAATCGTGACAACTCCGTTGCCATCCGCGTCACCGAGGATGAAGGTGTACTCGATCGATCCATCAACCAACACATACTTGATATCATTTGCTTCTGCATACTGATGCGCGTAAGAATCGGTATAGCAGTAGATGGTTACGTTGTCAGATCCCTTGAAAGCATCCTCGTGGATCTCTGTCACGCTGTCAGGGATAGTAATCTTTTTCAGCGAAGAACAGTTGTAAAACGACATATTGCCGATGCTTGTGCAAGTCGCAGGAAGCTCCAGCTCAGAGAAGCCGCACTCAGCAAAGCAATATGCAGGTACCGAGGTGATAGCACTATCAGCAAGGTTGATATCTGTCAGTGAGCTGCACCCGTAAAAACAGCCTACGCCGAGCGTTGTCAGCGCATCAAAGAGGATGATATTATCTAATGAAGAACAACCGTTGAAAGCGTAGTCACCAATCGTTTCCAAGACACCTGACGTTTTCACAGAGGTCACGGTCGTATCATCATCAAATGCATAGTCTCCAACAGCGGTAATGTACTCTTTCGCAAAGGTCCAAGGAAGCTTCACTTCAGCATCGGCACCTATATATTTATCGATTTTCCAGCCATAAAACTTGATTTTTTCATATGTCCAATTCTCATCAGATATAACTACACCATCACCGGAAACAGCAATAGCAACTTCAGCGGCGTCTGCGGTTAAACAAATCGAAATAACGATTAACACTGACAGCATAATAGAGAGAATCCGTTTCATCCTCTTCATCCTTTCATTCATAATTATACACGATATGCCGCAGCAAAACAGCCGCGGCATATCATTATTAAATCATCAGACGAAATCGAAATTATATATCAAGTTCATCCCCAGGGAGTACAGGTTCTGTATTACCCTCGATCGGGATGTCACCTTCAGTTGGGCTCGACAGAATAACATCTCGCAAAGCAAACTCAACTATCTCAAACTCAGGAATCATGTATGATTTTTTCATAGTCTCATTCCCCCTTTATCAAGCAGATACAAGCTTGCCACTGGTAACTGCACTGTAAGTGTAACCAGAGCCGTTATAATAATACGCCATAACCTTAAAGTTGCCGCCATTGAACTTAGCATAGTCAAACGCCTGAACTAAATCGATACGATTCAAACTGGAGAGACTGGATGCTTTGATATAGAACGCATACGAATCACCGTATGTTGAGGATTTCATCTTTGCTGAAGACAAGCCACGGGTCTTCAGCGCATCCAGATAAGTTACCGGTGCTGCACTGCTGAATGCAGAGCTATAGGCGGAATCGTTACTGGAGTTTCTATCCTGAGCCATAATGATGATACCGCATTCTTTAGTACCGCTGATATCCAGCGCAGCGCCTGTATCGGAACCATAACGGAAAGCAACCAAGCTATCGTTAAATATTGTTCCGGCGGTTGCAGAATCCAATTCAGTGGTAGTAACGTTCTTGTCGATGACGGTACTCCATGAATCTGTCAATTTAGAGGTTCTCTGAGCCTCAGTACCGAACAGAGGAGCAATTGACATGTTCTCGGTAATACTGTAACCGAAGTTAGCCTGGGTAGAAAGGATAGCATCCGCCGTCGACGGAGCAGTACTTCCGTCATACCTGACCCATCCGATAAACACATAATCAGAGTGATCGGACGGTTTATTTGTTGTCAGCGCAGTACCGTTGCCGAGGCTTGCATGCTGCGTCACATCAAGCGGTGTATTCCAAGTATTGCTTACATCACCCTTCTTTTCGAGAGTTCCGGAAGCGTTATAGCTGTAGACAGACAGCTTATACTGTGTAGGTGCCTGACTAGCATTATAAACCAGCGAATACGCTTTGCTTGTATCAGGTTCAGGAAGCGTGTAATTGATTGTACTGTTAAACACCTTGATACCGGAAAGCTTTGACGACGCCAGCTTTTCAGCGATATCAGCAGATCTGGTCGTGGGATTTAAAGTACCCTTGTTACCAAGCTCGGTATCGGTAAGATCCGAGCCCTCGACCGTGTAAGTACGATCGTTGTTGAAACGATCCTTATACTTGAAAACATACTTGGCTTTTGCGCTGTAGAACGCATAGAAAGTGGTGTCGGAGCTGAACTGGAGATTTACAGTCGTGTTTTTATAAGTCGTTGAGTTGACCGGTTCAAACTCGCCGGTTTCAGCATTTTTACGGTACCAGCCCATAAAGTTGCCGGTCGAGTTATCGGCGGTAAAGGAAATGTTGCCGCTATTGCCGTGTCTCTTTGTAACCGTCGCCTTGTTGACGTATCCCGTTTCAAAAGCATCAAAAGTCTCTTCGCCTTTAGTACTATCAATATCATCAGGCGATACAACTGCATTACCGTATGACTCATAGTTCGATCCGGTTTTTGATTCTTTGAATACGCCGTCTGAATAAGTGCCGACTACCACATTCGCGTTGATCGGGATATTGGTGTTATCATAATACCACTGACCGGAGTATCTTACAGCTTCGCTCCAAGAGCCGGGATTCTCGTAGGCGATCTTGACCGCCTTGCCGGAGTAGGGCTCGCCGATTTCGATCAGCTTTTTAGCGATATAGGATATCCATTCAGCAGTCTCGCCATCATCGGCAACATCAACCAGATCAGTGTAGACCGCGGAGAGGTCGTTGGTTCCTGCAATCAGTTCGGTGCCGGAAGTATCATAGACCGTCCAGTTGATCGCATAAGACGCCTCAAAATCAGTAGCGTCGGGATATGTATAACCGGAACCACCCGAATACTGGTTGGTATAATAGGCAACGATACGATAGGTCTCGGTAGAATCTTTAGCGAGCTTGTTGCCGTTCATGTCAACCTTTGCTCCCGCGCTGTTGGTCAGATAACCGACCTTGCTCCAGTCAGATACGCGGTTGTATGCGCCTGAACCTGCGGAATCGATGGTCGGAGCGGCAGACATATCTCCGGATTTCAGTGCAAACGTCAGGTCGACGTCATCGGTATCTTCATATTTACCGGCTGACATACTATCGATGATAGAGATCGGTTCGCGGTAATCATAGGTCTGATAAATGATGTTGCCTGTAGTTCCGGAGTATTGTACTGTCGAAACGTCCTGAGCTTTATAGGTTCCGACAAACATCTTATGTGCGCTGCCGTAGATCTGGTCGTAGTTGTTGAAGGTAATACCCGCAAGACCGCCCTTGAAGAATGACAATTCGCCGTAGAAGGTTTTACCGTCCGGGGAGGGGATCAGCAGCTGTCCGGGCCATCCGCCGCTGTCGTATCTGGTATCCGTACCCCATGAATACATTGCGATGAGTCCGCCCCATTGATCCTTATCAAGCTCGTCGGCACGGACGTAAACGGTATGCGAATCCATGGTTGCTTCATTAGCTTCTAAATACGCGTCTGAGAACTTATAGATCGGAACGACATAAATCTTTGTATTCTGCGGGATCGTAACGTTTCCGGTATACGCAGTATGACCGTCGACTGTGGATGTGGTAAACGGACCGGTCACCGCTTCGGATTTCTTTGTTTCGATGTTGTAGACTAAGAATGCCTGCAGATCAAGGTTCTCATCGTTAGGACTTGCCGTGATCGTGATAGCGCCGTCCTTCTCCTTTACCTGACATTCATGGATTTCTTCCCAACCGTATTTATCGGTGGTCTGGGTCACAACGACGTCCTCGCCGTTGACCGTTTTATTTTTGACCGAAACGGAGGGCTGGTTGTATTTAGCCGCGTCAGTTGCACCGTCAGGATCAATAACATCGATGGCGTGACCGGTAGAAACATATGCCATAGACCACTGATAGGTCGACTTAACCGACATACCGCCGTCATAAGCATAGAAGTAAACGGTAACAGGAGCGCCGTAGCCCAAAGCATCATGGTTCTTGGTGGAAGTGATACCGGCAACACTGGGAGAAGTATTTTCACCGATCGTATCACTGGCGTCGCTCGTCTTATACATGAAGCTGCCGAACGATTTTGCATCGCCGCCATGATTCGTACGATAGAACAGGATATCATCATTATCCTGACCGTACGAGCTGGAATCCCAATTTGTCCAGACCGTCAAATTGGTCGTATCAGTACCCGCCTTTGTATCGTAGCAGCGGAAACGATACTCCTGATTCGCGTCGACTTCATTGAACTCGTAGTAATATCGACCTCTGTAGGTTGTGCCGGAAATAGTCGTTGTATAGGTCGGATCATACTTCATCAGAAGACGGTTGGAATCCCATGTCATATCTTCATCGGTCTCGGTGAACTCGGCGTCCTTCGTAAAGTTGCCGCCGAGGTACATATCACGCGTACCGACAGCGATTACGACCGTATCTTTTTTTGGTTCATACTCGAAGGTCGCTTTATCAGAAAGCTTCTTCGAATAATCCACTGTGAATGCAGAACCGCTCAGGCTGCCTTCGTACCAGCCGACAAAGCTATAGTTGGCGTCCATTCCATCCTCAAATGCAAATTTATAGATGACGGAATGTCTCGCGTCTACCATCGAACCGTTTTTATTGACGCCGGTTTTGATGTATTTATTATTATTGCTATCAGTATAAGCATTTACAGTGGTTTGATTATTATTACCATCATAGGTATAGTAGTTGGTACCGTCGCTCGTGATATTAGTTTCAGTCGCTTCTCCGTTTTCATCATATACAATTGCAGAAATCGTACCGATGTTGCCTGTACCGCTCGTTGAGTTAGAAGTACACTCGGTCAGCATCGTCTTGTTACCAATCGTATCGGAAATGACAATATTCGCCAGCTTCATGTTGTATTCCTTAACGACCGGGACAGAGAGGTGGACGTTCTGTCCGGGCATCGTACCGGAAACCTGGAAGTAGGTAATATCCGCAGGATCGGTTTCTGTATTATCACTGCTGTTCTTCGCCGTTACAACGATCGAGGGAGAAGAGATCGCATTGCCGTTATCATCCAGGATAGCGACAGTATCGGAGGTGAATCTGTAGGTACCTGAGTCGTCTTGATCCGGATCGAGAACGATCTTGAAGGTGCCGGGGAAGGTGTCGCCGTTGTTATAGAAGCCCTCCTCATTCATTCCCTGTACATCCAGACCGCTGTGGTCGCCATCGTTGATCTTGATCTGATATTTATAGTCAAGCTCGAGGTCGATATTCAGATAGTTGCTGATCGCGGGCCATGAAACGATATGGGTAGACTGGTTGATCGTCGCCTTGTAGCCGCTTTCGGCAGCTTTAATAGCAGCATAGGCAGTTGCGTTGCTTGAATAGTACGCCTTATCCGCATAGAGTGTGGTGACAGCAGAATAGGTATAGTCCTGCGCGTCGTCGCTTTGCGCTTTAGACCAACCGGCTGCTTTATATACACGCGCGCTATACAGGTCGTCGTCTTCCAATTCCGTCGTATAACGATAGTTGTTGTTGTAGAACGCGCCGCGGATCGCGTCAGAGTCCGCGAGACCGGTATACTTCAGCTTAATGGTCTCACCGGCATATGCGACGAGCAGGTTGCCTTCGTAGTAATTGCCGGTGCTGCTGACGATGTTCAAAGCCGTCGCTGTACCTGAGTGCTGAGGACCGTCATCCTCGCCTCGATTAGATGCAACATCGGTAAAAGCATAGGTATAGGTCGCTCTGACGTCTGAGCCGGTGCCTACGGTGATCGTACGGGGAGGCGCAGCGACGAAGTTGTAGTTTTCATCAGCGTCTTCCATCCAGCTATCGTAAACGTTGAAATAATAGACTTTTCTGAACTTCGCGACGAAGGTGTAGGTCGTGTTATCTTCGTCTGTCAGCCTATAGGTATTGTTGGTCATAGTCTGTGCAACACCGGTGTTCGTATCGGTTGCACTCGTGACAGGATTAATCGACGTTTCAGTACCATTTACTACACGGTAGATACCCTCGAGCATATAGCCGGCGTTGGGATTACGAGTGCCGACTGCAGTGGACGCCGCAGCTGTTGCAGTAACGGTGATCACGTCGTCATAAACGAAGGTGTTGCCGCCACCGTTATTGGTAACGGTGATGGTATTGCCGCCGGCTGTAGAACTTAAACCGGCTGTGCCGCTTGTGTAGGTCGTGCCGTCGTCCGTATACATCGCCTGAACGGTAACATTCATCGATGTAGGAGTCCACGAAGCGTATACAGTCGTATTAGACGTAATAGCAGAGGTGAAATCAAACGGAGTAGAACCGCCGTCGGTCGTGACCCATGTGCCGAAGGTGTTGCCTGTCTTTGTCGGATCAGCGGGTTTGTTCGCGGTGCCGCCGTACGCGACAACCTGCGACGCGACTGCAGAACCGCCGTTACTGTTAAAGGTAACTGTGTGAGGAAACTCGACATACAGCTTGTTGGTCGAATAATCAAAGTAGAAGTTGTATGTTCCGGCTACAGCAGCAACTATTTTTAAAGGATTATTCAGATCATTACTCCCATTGTAAATAGTAAAGCCTGAGCCGGTTAGCAGATAGGAATCACTGATAGATCCATTGTTATACGACAGATTATGACTCTCTTCTCCGTCATAAATAACGACATAGTTATTTCCGGCAGAAAGAGAAACTGAATACCTGAATCTTGTACTTGTGTCATACGTCATAGCAGTACCGCTCAAATTCTGGACTCCGCTGCCTCCGGTCGTATTCGTTTTAAAATATACATCAAATACATCGACGTTAACATTGGAGGACTGCGACTCGGAATAGGTAGAAGCGCCCTGAGCAGTAGGCTCCGCCTTAACATAATAGTTTCCGTCTTTTGTCAGGGTAACAGTCGTATTCTGAGCGCTCAGATTACTGCCGACCTTTGTGCCGTCAGGGTCATACAGTGCCAATGTGCAGTCGCCGCTTGTGATCAAAGACGAGAAAGACGCCCAGTTAGTCACGTTCAGCGTGACCGACTTGCCGTTAGGGATCTTAGCAGAAGAACTCTGTCCGTCGATGGTGATAGTCGGAGTTGTGAGGGGGGTAAGCGGAACATATGTACCCCATGTACCAGAATTACAACTACTGTTAATAGTAATCATATTATTATCATTATCAGCGGGAACAGCAACAGTAACCTCTTTTTTATCAGATGTGTTATCATTAAACACTACTATGAACCCTCTGAAATATTCATGAGAAGTATTAGTAGGTGAAAATTTATAAACATAATTGCCCATATCGGTATAGCTGGTCACCCACTCACCCCAGTCTGAGCAACTGGTATTCCAAAAGCAACTCAACCCTGATAATGTTTCACTTGAACAAGCTGAAAAATCAACGTAGATATCATCTTTATTGACTTCATTAGCACCCGTGTCTGCTAAATCGTCAACAACAGCCGCGAGCGACGTCGCAACTGTGCCGAACAGCATGACGAAAGCAAGCACCAAAGCTAAGGATGCCTTGAGGATAAACGAACATTTTTGTTTCATAGAAGTTCCTCCTTTTTGACCGAAAGCGTTGCTGTGGCTAGCTATCCCACAGTAAAGCTGCGATCATTTGAATAGTTTTTGCGATCTATATAAATCCGTTTTTGAGACAGAATTGATGCCGAGACTTTATTGTCATTGCGAGGCTCCTAAGAGCCGCGGCAATCCCCTTGTCAGAGATGATTTTGATATGTGAGAAAAGTTCAGTCCCTGTTTGTGGGATCGCCACGTCGCTTTGCTCCTCGCGATGACAGCGAAATTATGCGGAATTCCCACGTCGGGTCTTTGACCCTCCTCGAAATGACAGATACTACAGAATTGATGCCGTAAACATAAAGTTTCCTATCTTACATTTCTTGACAATACAGACAATAATTGCACTAATTATCTAATGTATATAATTAACAAATTTGTAATATATTGTTACAATTTTGTATCCAACACAAAATCTTGTGGGATAAGGCCATATACAGCCCCTCCCTTAGTAGCTCCACTATTAAGTGTTGCGTTTTTGTAACCTTTTGAACTTTCCTCGCGTTTTACAAAGCGGACGCATCGCCAAATGTCCGGGGATCCTGACCCATCCGGGGACAACGCCTTGCTCAGCGCGACGGTCTGATCACAGTTACAACAGCAACATTTAAATAATTCCATTTTGGTTTGCAAACGAGCATTTCATCGGTGAATTCGTGAATAGATATGCTGAATTTGCGAATATTTATGCTGCATATATTCATCATACAAACAGCGCAGAAACTAGGATGTTTTCTAGGTTATTTCGCCCAATATTCTTTTGAGGAATTGTGCATTATGCACAAAAGGGCTATTTTATGCATTAGCTTGCAGTCCATCCCGAGGGATAGACATAAAGCAAGCATATTGCTAAAAATAGGCATAATAACCCTTATCATCCTATTTTAGATACTAGCATTATATCAAAACGCAGAAAAATAGTCAAGATAAGCCTCGCCAAAACCTTAAAAACATGTGATTTTTGTGTATTTTGCTGTGGTTATCACATTCATTTTGTACAGTTTTCACGAACTTCAATAATTTGATTTGACAACGCTCTGTCCCCTATCGACCGATCATCGAATTTGCATCACAATTGCAGTCATACTGCGGCGGGACTAAGGCCCGCCCTACGCAAAAGTACATATGCTTCGCGATAAGCGGGATTTAGCATAAAGGTTTCGGGCGACCAATGGTCGCCCCTACGGTTAGATTGATCTGCTTCGCTGATAAAGAGATGTATCAGCGGCGTTTCGGGAGGAGCAAGCCCCTCCCCTACGGTCGCTGCCGGCGACACGGTACGTCGACAAGCGCCGTCCCCTACGCATAGGTGCATTTGCTTCGCGGGAAGAAAGATTTAACAAAAGGGTTTCGGACGACCAATGGTCGCCCCTACGAAAATGTTGCAGAAAAGCCGTAGGGGCGGATGCCCACATCCGCCCGCTATATCTTATCCCCCCGTTTTGTGCAAATAAAAAGCCTCCCTGCTTTCGCAGAGAGGCGGATCGGACCGATCAGTCTGATGTATAAGGTAAAAGTGCAAGATGACGCGCACGCTTGATCGCGACGGTCAGCTCGCGCTGATGCGCTGCACAGGTGCCGGTTACGCGGCGGGGCAGGATCTTAGCGCGCTCAGACATATAGCGGCGGAGTCTTGCGATATCCTTGTAGTCGATGTTCTCGACCTTATCTACACAGAAGCCGCATACCTTGCGACGGCGTCTGTTACCCATAGGTCTATCAGCCATGGTGAGGTCTCCTTTCGTGATATAGAGATGTGTAGGGATGCCCATCGGTCATCCGCGGACGCGCAATGCTCGTCCCTACGAAAATATCTTCATTCTAATAGGTTGGTCGCTTTGCGACATACTGCAATTCCTCAGTCACCATGCGGTGACAGCTCCGTTTACCAAAAGGAGCCTGATCAGAACGGCAGATCGTCATCCAGAGGCATTACCTGGAAATCATCAGGCGCTCCTGCGGAGTAAGCAGCGGGCTGCTGCGGTGCGGGAGCTACCTGCGAGCCGTAATCATTGTTGCGAGAGGGCTGTGCGTAGCTGCCGTAGGCAGAGGCGCTTTCTCTGCGCTCTCCGGTAAAGCTGATGTTGTCGGCGACAACCTCGATCGCGGTGCGGTTCTGACCGTCCTTGGTCTGATACTGACGCGACTGGAGCTGGCCGTCAACGGCGATCAGCGAGCCTTTGGAGAAGTTACGGCATACGAACTCAGCCGAGCTGCGCCACGCGACTACGTCGAAGAAATCAGCCTGGCGCTCAGCGCCCGCCTTGACATAGCTGCGATCGACAGCGATGCGGAATGAGGTCACGGAAATGCCTGTGTTGGTGGTCTTTAACTCAGGGTCAGCCACTAAGCGACCCATCAGTACAACTCTGTTTAACATAAATAGAATCCTTTCGTTCCGACTTGCGTCGTAAAAACACTTATTCGATCAATTACTCGGCAGCTTCTTCAGCTGCGGGCTCTTCGGCGGGAGCTTCTGCGGGTTCCTCGGCGGGAGCCTCCTTGGCAGCCTCGACCTTGGGTTCATCCTTCTTGACAACAACCTCAGCGCCGTCGGGCTTGCGGATGATCAATGAACGCATGATGCCGTCGGTGATCTTGTAGATACGATCCAGCTCTGCGGGGAACTCAGCCTCAGCCTCGAAGTTCATCAGAACATAGTAGCCCTCTGACTCCTTGTTGATGAGATAAGCCAGCTTGCGCTTGCCCCATTCGTCAACACTCTGCAGAGTAGCGTGCTTCTCGATGAGAGCCTTGAACTTCTCGATGAGAGCCTGGATGCCTTCCTCGCCCTGCTTCATTGAAATAACCATTACGGTCTCGTAATTAGCCTTCAATGCCATGTTTACACCTCCTCTTGGACTTTGGCGGCGCACTAATCAATGCGTCGCAAGGTTAATATGAATCTGTTATGGGCATAGTGACACACATAACATGTGAATTATATCGGAAAAGTTCGGATTTGTCAAGAAAATCTTTGCAGTAAGGTCACTCGCAATACTTGCACAGACATTTCAACGATTCCTCAGCCGCTGAAAGCGACAGCTCCCTTTACCAAAGGGAGCCTGAATTATTCAGTCTGTTTTCAGTCTAATTTGTAAAGCCCAGTCCGGAGATTGCCGAAGCGTTGGTCGTGATCACAAAGGCTTCGGGGTCGGTCAGGGAGATATGACCCTTGACGCGATAGAGGTCGCGCGGATGGGTCGCACAGAGGATCACGCCTTTGGGCGTGCCGGAATAACCGCCCCGCGCAGAAAGCACGGTCACTCCCCTGTCGGCGTCGTGAGTGAGCGCCTCGCAAAGCGCGTCGGGAGTGGACGAAATGATGATCAAGAGCTTACCGTTGTCCCTCGAAAAGCCGAAAACAACCGCGTCGATCAGCTTTGTTGAAGTGAAGATGGTTATGATCGCGTATAGACCCGATTCCAGACTGGCGTACACAATTGATGACAAAACGATTACAACCACATCTGCGATCAAAATGATCGTTCCGACGCTTAAAAAGGGGTATCTGTCGTGCAAATTGCGCCCGATGATGTCGGTACCTCCGGTGCTGCCGCCCCGAAGGAAGATCATCCCCAGTCCCACACCGCTGAGGATGCCGCCGAACAACGCGGCGAGGATCCTGTCACCGGTGTAGTGAAACGGCAGCAGAGAAAGCACATCGATCAGCAAGGATACCAGGGAGCTTGCGATAATTGTGCGGATAATGAACCTTGTGCCGCTTTTGATCGCTCCCCAAATGAACAAAGGTATGTTTAGGATCAGCGCAGTCGCTCCGATCGGCACATAAATGAGGTAATTGAGCATCGTGGAGATGCCGGTGACGCCGCCGGGAGCGATCTGATTGGGCGCAGTAAAAAAATCGACCGACAGCGCATAGACCGTCGCGCCGAGGATAATCACCGCATAATCGGCGATCAGGGTGCGGATGGCAGGAAATCTGTGAGATTCCTGTAGCATATGTCTTGCTCTGTCGGTTGTCATCATTGTATCACGCTCACCGGTGTTCGGGGGCGTATCAGCGCCGCGGAGGGAGCAAGCCCCCGCCCTACCCGATTATTCATCAAGTATTATTCGCGTGAAAAGTTCTTTTATACGTTCATTCTCGCCCTTGAGGTACAAATAGCCGAACAGCGCCTCAAGTCCGGTCGCGGCATGATAGTCGGACAGTGTCGAGTGCTTGGACGCCGAATTGACCTTGGCATTCCGTCCGCGCTTGTAGACCTCCTGTTCCTCGTCGGTCAATATCGGCAGAAGCTTCTTGGCATCCTCTGCCTGACTCTTACAGTTGACCATCGCGACCTTTTCCCTGTTCAGCTCGCCGACATGCGCCGAACTGCTCGAAAGCAGATGCTCGCGTACCAAAAGATCGAACACACCGTCGCCTAGAAAGGCGAGGTTGAGGGTGGGAATGGTATTCAGATTCAATTTATCGTCAAAATTCAGCATAGCATCACTCGATGAAATCAAATTCGAGGTCATAGATCGACACGGTATCGCCCTCCTGACAGCCCGCTTCGCGGAGCTTGTCGATGACGCCGGACTTCGTGAGCAGGCGTTCAAAGTAGCTGAGTCCGTCATAATCATCGAAGTTGACGGTGCGCAAAACGCGCAGCAGCCACTTGCCCTCGACCATATAAACGCCGTCACAGTTGCGGATGGTCACATCGCCGTAGACCTCATCGTCCGGCTCGGGCATCGGCTCAGGCTCATAGACCTTGATCGGCGGGAGCTTCGACAGCTCCTCGATGATCTTATTGAGCAGCGGGTCGACATCATAGCGGATCGCCGCCATCATCGGGAAGAACAGGTAGCCCTGCTCCTCGACCCACGCCTTGAAATCCGCGATCTGTTCATCGGTCGCGAGATCGCATTTGTTGCCTGCGACGAGCATCGGACGCTCGGCAAGCTCCTCGTTGAACTTGAGCAGCTCCTCGTTGATGATGCGGAAGTCCTCCTTGGGATCTCTGCCCTCGGAGCCTGACACATCGACGATATGCACGAGCAGTCGGCAGCGCTCCACATGGCGCAGGAACTGGTGACCGAGACCCGTGCCGTCAGCCGCGCCCTCGATCAGTCCCGGGATGTCAGCCATGACGAACGACACGCCGTCGCCCATCGAAACGACGCCGAGGGTGGGATTCAGCGTGGTGAAATGGTAATTGGCGATCTGAGGCTTCGCCTGGGATACAACCGAGATCAGCGTAGATTTGCCGACATTCGGAAAGCCGACCAGACCGACGTCCGCGAGGAGCTTCAGCTCCAGCGTGACCTCGAATTCCTCACCGGGCAGACCGGGCTTGGCAAAGCGCGGCGTCTGGCGCGTCGGGGTAGCAAAATGGGTATTGCCCCAGCCGCCCTTGCCGCCTTTTGCGACGATGACAGGCTCTTTGCCGGAGAGATCCGCCATGATGCGACCGGTATTCGCGTCCTTGACGAGTGTACCGATCGGAACCTTGACGATCAGATCCTCGGCGGCTCTGCCGGATTTTCTGCCGCCGGAGCCGTTGTTGCCCTTCTTCGCCTCGAACTTGCGCTTATAGCGGAAATCGGCGAGGGTCGAGAGATTGGAGTCCGCGACAAAGATCACATCGCCTCCCTTTCCCCCGTCGCCTCCGTCGGGACCGCCCGACGCAACGTATTTTTCACGGTGGAAGGCGACAGCACCGTCACCTCCGTCACCGGCTTTGATCAAAATTTTCGCTTTATCTACAAACATGATAATTTCCTCAAGATAACCGGTCACCGTGGGATGACCGCGGAAGGAGCAAGCCCCTCCCCTGCAATTGGAATACGGTTGATAAAAGAAAAGGGCGGTTACACGAACCGCCCATCATCATTACTGCTCAACAGGATAAACGCTTGCGCGCTTTCTGTCCTTGCCCATACGCTCAAAGCGGACGACACCGTCTACCTTAGCGAAGAGAGAATCATCAGAGCCGCGGCCTACATTGTTGCCGGGATGAATGTGAGTGCCTCTCTGCTTGACGAGGATGTTGCCGGCGAGTACGAACTGACCGTCAGCACGCTTAACGCCAAGACGCTTGGACTCAGAGTCACGACCGTTCTTCGTAGAACCCATACCTTTTTTATGAGCGAATAACTGAAGATTTATCTTAAGCATAACCTTACACCTCCGAATATGTTACTTTAATATACTTGGGATACTGCTCCCCGAGGGAGCTTAAGTGAAGTCTCAACCCCTGCAATATATCATCACAGCGCAGAGCCTCCTGTTCTGTCAACAGTTTCAGGTACATATCGCCGTCATCAGCAGATATCTCAGGCTTCAAGCCGATGATATCGGTGATGAGATTCGCCGTCATATACGCCGCGCTCGACACGCCCGCACAGATGACCTCGGGGCCGTCGGGACTGACGTCGGAATGACCGGTGATATGGAAGCCGTAGATGGGCTTCTTCCCGAAAAATTTGACTTTGATCATCAGGCGTTGATCGCCTTGATCTCAACCTTTGTGTAAGGCTGTCTGTGGCCGATTCTACGCTTCTCACCCTTCTTGGGCTTGTAGGTATCGACATAAATCTTCTTAGCCTTGTCGGTCTTGATGACCTCGGCGGTTACTTTGGCGCCCTCAACATAGGGAGTGCCTGCCTTGATACCGT
>JAFSRK010000224.1 GCA_017446165.1 Ruminococcus sp. | reverse complement strand
GTCATCGGTGGCAGAGATCAGGTTATCCTCCGCATTCTCGATCGCGCGCAGATACAGATCGCGTTCAAAGACCTGAGGCGTTTGAACTGCCCAGAGAGCACTGCGGTCGGGTGTGGAAACGATGTCTCCGCTCTCCCCCGCGACCTTGATCGTATCGGTGACGGGTGTTCCGAGTGTCGCGGCGCCGGTTTCGAGAGCAACATTCAGCACGCGGGTGATCTCCTCGGGAGTGATCAGTACACGCGCGCCGTCGTGAATCACAAAATGAGTCGTGCGTTTTGAGGTATTGCGGATACCTCTGCGAACGCTTTCGGCGCGATCTGCGCCGCCGGAGATGATGCCCATGACCTTTTTGAAACGAAAGGCAATCTGGGCGACGTCGTTGATATCCTGGGGACGCGTGACGATATCGATCTCATCGATCATATCGCAATTTTGGAAAGCACGCAGGGTGTATTCTATCGCGGGTCTGCCGTTAAGGGGAATGAGCTGCTTTGACATTCGGCTGCCCATCCGCGTGCTGTCCCCTGCGGCTACGATAATGGCGGTTACGAAATGATCGCTCATACCTGCTCCAGCGCTCCTGCGAGATCCGCAATGATATCCTCGGGATCCTCGATACCGACGGACAGACGGATCATGTTGGGTGCGATACCCGCGTCAAGCAGCTGCTGATCAGTCAGCTGACGGTGTGTGGTAGAAGCGGGATGCAGTACACAGGTGCGGGCGTCGGCAACATGGGTGACGATCTTCGCGATCTTCAGCCCCTCCATGAAGCGTGCCGCGCCTTCCTTGCCTCCCTTGATACCGACGGAGATGACGCCGCAGGTGCCGTTGGGCATGTATTTTTTAGCGATCTCATAATACTTGTTGGAAGGGAGACCGGGATAGTTGACCCATTCGACCTTCGGGTGCTTCTCGAGAAACTCAGCCGCCGCCTGAGCGTTTGAACAATGACGCGGCATGCGCAGATGGAGCGTTTCCAGTCCGATGTTCAGCAGGAACGCATTCTGGGGAGAAGCCTGTGAACCGAGGTCGCGCATCAGGTGCGCACGGCATTTGACGATATAAGCTGCTTTTCCGAACGCCTCGGTATAGGTGACGCCGTGATAGGATTCGTCGGGTGTGGTGAGCATCGGATAATCGCCCTGTGTCCAGTCGAAGTTGCCGGAATCGACGATGACGCCGCCGAGCGCAACAGCGTGACCGTCCATATATTTTGAGGTCGAGTGAACAACGATATCCGCACCCCACTCAAAGGGTCTGCAGTTGATCGGTGTCGCAAAGGTATTATCGACGATCAGCGGGACTTTATGCGCGTGAGCGACCTTCGCGAACATCTCGATATCGACGACATCCAGCGAGGGATTGGTAACGGTCTCGATGAATACCGCCTTGGTGTTCGGCTTGAAAAGTACGTTAAGGTCATCGGCGGAGATCGTCGGGCTGACGAAATCGAAGTCGATGCCGAGATCGCGCAGGGTCTTGTTGAACAGATTGAACGTACCGCCGTAGATCGCAGCGGATGCGATCACATGATCGCCGGCCTTTGCGATATTGGTAACGCTGATCAGCGACGCCGCCTGACCCGCAGAGGTCATCATCGCACCGACGCCGCCCTCGAGCGCCGCGATCTTCTTCTCAACAGCGTCAACGGTGGGGTTGGCAAGGCGCGTATAGAAAAAGCCGTCTGCCTCAAGATCGAACAGCTTGCCGAGCGCATCGGCTGTTTCATAGACAAAGGTGGTGCTTTGAGCAATCGGCAGAACGCGGGGTTCGCCGTTCTTCGGCTCATAGCCGGCTTGTACGCATAAGGTATCCAGTTTCATAGTTAACCTCCAAATAATCCTTTGATCAATTCCATGATCTTGTCCGTTCCGAGTACGACAACCGCCACCAAAATCAGGAACAGCAGTGCGGTGATGACCTTGATCGTCGTCCTCAAAGCGGGACTCATGTTTTTTTCTTCTTCTTCGGGCGTACCGTTTTTCAGACGCTCGATCTGGGCGTTAATCTCGTTAACATACGACGCAACGGGATTCTCAACCGTTTCGATCGAGCTGAGCAACTCCGACGCCTTCGGCAGAGCGGAAAACGGTACCAAAAGGGAGATGTTCGACAGCTTCACATCATATCCGGTGACGATCTCGTTCGCGAGTCCCTGGGGATAGGTGTTGTCCTCAACAAAGGGGATCTCAGCGTCAGTGAGCAGCCCGGTCAGTAAAGCACGCTCGGTGCCGCCGATCACACACAGGCGAACCGGCTCGTTGATATCCTTGATCTGAGCGAGCTTCTTTTTGCACGCGGGACAGTATTCGTCCTTTTCGGGATAAAGCGCCTTGCAGGTTTTGCAGTACTTCATGGACTCATCTCCTTTTCGGTGTAATATTATATCATAATCGTCATGCGATTTCAACAAAAAAATCAGGACGCGGAAGATTTACCGCGTCCTATATCATCGTTAATTCAGCAAAACAAGGGCTGAGGCTGGATATGATTCAACACCCGATCGATGCAATCGGGGATCCGGTCAAAATGCGCTACCAGAGAATTCGGCTTTTTATCGGGATCATCCTGTGACAGCGGAACGAAATAGACGTTCTTTCGGTTGAGCAGCTTGCCGATATTCTCCGCAGAAGCGCCGAGCGCGTCGTTGGACGCAACGGCAAGCAGTACCGGTGCGCCGATACGAAGCTGTGATTTGACTGCCATCGTCACGGGCGTGTCGGTGACGCCGAGGGCGATCTTCGACAGTGTATTGCCTGTACAGGGCGCAACGATCATCAAATCGCACATAGATTTCGGACCGATCGGCTCGGCGCCGACGACAGTATGGATCACGCTTTTTCCGCAGATATTCTCAATCCGCGTGACGATGTCGTGCGCTTTTCCGAAGCGCGTATTGGTCGTATATGCATTTTCAGACATGATCGGCAGGATGTCGTAGCCCAGCGACACAAGGCGCGCCATCTCAGCGATGCTTTTATCAAAGGTGCAAAAGGAGCCGGTCATCGCGTAGCCCAAAGTTATCTTTTCCACCGTTTTCCTCCTTTATGATATTGAAGATAGTGTCTTTGATGATTCTTCCCGCGGCAGCAGGAGCAATCTTGCCCGGTAGGGCAAGCGCGTGGATGCAGGTGAGGTCGCGCTCTTTCGCTCTTTGAAAATCCACTCCGCCGGGAGCTGAGGCAAGGTCGATGATGAACACATCATCACACAGTCGGTCGATTTGCTTATGGTCAAGCACCATAGCCGGGACTGTATTTATGATGATTTGGTATTCGCTTAGTTCTTTCAAAGAATAATCACAAGTATTCATTCCGAAGGCTTTGATCCACGCACGATCACGCGGCTTTCTGGCGGCAACGGTAACCTCAGCGCCGAATGCACTCAGATATCGAGCCAGCACCTTGCCGATTCTTCCGTAACCTAGTATCAGGACATTTGCACCGTTCAGCGAATTCTCATAAAATCGCAGAATCATCTCGATCGCGCCCTCGGCTGTCAAAACCGCATTCTGAACAGCGAATTCCTCACGGGTCGAATAGCAGTAGACAGACCCTTTCACGGTGCTGTTTATCGTTTCATTGAACCCGCAAAAGACAGGCTTCTCCCCTATCAGCCTTGAAAAATCGGTAACCGTCAGCTTCGTCTTTGCATTAGGTGCGGCAATACAGCCTTCGGTTACAGGTCGTATCGGCAAAACGACATAATCCGCCCACTTAAGGGCGGTCTCATAATCGCTGACAAGGATATCGCACAGACTTTTGAGATTCTCAAAGCCTGCTATCATGACCTCTGTACCGCTCTCTGAAAAAGCCTTCGCAGCAAACAGCATGCGCTTATCTCCGCCGATGATCGCGACCTTCATAACCTCACCTCAGAAAGTTCATCATACTTGGTTTCACACCTCATACTATGTAACGCACGTTACTTTTGTGCAAAAGGAAAAGCCCCTGTGAAGGGGCTTTCGGCGCTTAGCAGCTCATGCCGTGATGTTTGCACTCAAAGCTGCGGCAGTCGACGCATTTGACGTCGGTGGGGTTCGCCTCATGGGTCGCAACGTTGATGGTGTCGAGAGAACAGTAATTCTCGTCACCCTTGTGGTACTTGCAGTCCTTGACGGTGCAGTGGATATGATAGTTTGCGGGACCTTCTGTATACATGTTATCACCTCATAATAAATTTGACGAAAGCTCGTCAATCTTAGTATCCGCGAGAATCAAATTGATATACACAGAATCCGCATATTTCAATAGTATAGAATGAGGTGATAAGATGTACATAGTAGGAATCGTGATTGTGATATTCTTTGCCGTTGTGGGCATCTCGGTGTTTATCGGAACGATCATAAAAGCGAACATGAATACCGATACAGAAGGCTTTGTCCTTTTGATGCCGTATCTCGACGAAGAGACCGCAGAAGCAAGGATCAGAAGCGCCGCGGCGATCTATGACTCGGAGCGAAGTTTTCGGGTCGTATGTATCTGTCGAAACAATCGGAATGTTCGTCAAATCTGTGAAAAGCTGAGGATACAGTACCCCTATCTGGAAATCGTTGACAGCATCGATGAAGTGTAGAAAAACAGCTCCTGCCGCTTGACAGGAGCTGTTTTTCTTACAGCTTGATCTGATTGAACTCGTCGCCGAGGACGTCGGCGATCTCTTTGAAGTGTCCGGTGCGCTTGTCCTTGAGCTTGAAGTGCTGGACAAGTCCGTAACCGGGATACTCGTTGCCCTCGACCAGCAGCGGACCGTTGACGGAGAACGCCACATCCCAGCCGATGTATCGCACCTGCGGGATGCGCTTATGAGCTTCGACACACATGTCAAAGGCTTCTTTCACACCGTGAATGTAGACATCGGAGAATTTCATGCCCGTCATGGGATGGGTATCGTAGACGTCGCCGTAGTCGTCGACGACGTTGCTGTCGATCTTACCGTCGGCGCCGATGCTGAAATACAGGTCGTTGGTACAGCCGATGACCTCAGCGTCATCCTGATTGATTCTCAGAGCATTTGCGATCATCGTCGCCTTGCCGTCCTTCATCAGCGTGATGACGCGGAAGGAGTTGACGACATAGGGGTTGATCGCGTTCAGATCTTCGTGCTGGATGATCGCGTCCTCAACGAGCAGCTGATCCTTCTCGATCAGCTCCTTGTATAGCGCGTCGACATCTTTGATTTCGGCTACCTTCAGCTTAGTGATACCGTGACCGCCCTCGCCGTGTGTTTCCTTGGCAAATACCGTCGTCTTGCCGTCGAGGAACTTCCTCAGATCATCGGCGGTGCTGACGCGCAGATTGATGAAATCGCGCTTTAAATACTCCTTGAACAACTCGTTGAAGATCAGTTTATCGTTGAGAACAACAAGGTATTCTTCGTTATTCAGGTAAGCGAGCAGCTTGTAGAACTTCTTCGCGGTGGCAAAGGTATCCTTCTCCTTGTTGGAAAGCTCGATAAAATTGCAACGGAAATAATCCGTGTAGCCTGTACCGCGGGTGAGAAAGTTCCACAGCATGCTCATGCGGATGTAAAACTTGCTCTTTCCGGTGTTCTTTTGGATGATCTCAACGTGCTTGTTCATGCGGTCGTGATTGATATCCTTGAATTTATTCAGCAGCCATCTGCCGGCGGACATCGCCATAATGGTCACTCCGTTTCATAAATGATTAATGGGTAAAAGCCCTCCGTCTTCTGACGGATGCGTCGGACGACAGCTTCCTTAGGAAAGGGAGCCTAGATTCGTTCCGAAAGTTTTTTAAGCGTATTCTCATAGCCCTTTCGCTCATAGGTCAAGTGATCGGTCGACGGTTCTCTGCAGAGGATCAGCTTTGCCATATAAATAAGGAAATGGGGATTCTTCTCGAGGATCGGTCCGGTGATATGGGTACCGTAGAAATGATGATCGGTAATGCCCTCAACGGATTCTGCGTCATTGTTGCCGATACCGAATCTGATCTTGAACAACGGATTCTTAATACCCTCGAGCATGGTCGATTTGTTGATAAAGCCGACAAGCGGTTCATCGAGGAAATCAGCCGTGCAGATGATATCGGAGGTGAAGCGCTTGCCGCGAATCTCCCTTGCAGTGAAATCATAGAGTTCCATGCACATGTAGGTATTATCATTACGATCGACGATATGCCTGCCGAGCATCTCAAAGGAGTTACCGGTCATGAGAATCGGCTTATCCGAGGCTATATACTCTCTGAGCTGATCACGATACTTGGCAAAATCGGCGTTCACTACGATCATGTTCTTCTCGGTGCCGGAACCGATGAAGATGAAATCGTAATCGGAAAAGACGACCTGATCACCGATGGTGAGTCTGTCGACGGTGACCTCTTCCCCGCTCTTTTCAAGGATTCTCTGCACGGCGAGGATGTTGGCATAGTCGCCGTAAAGGTTCATGATGTCATGATACATGTGTAACAGCTTCATCTCAAACCTCCTCGACCTTTGACAGGAACTTTTCTTTATCTGAGAAGCAGGTGATCGTATAGATATACTCCTTACGGTCGGAATTCAGATAATCGACCGCCTCGGGGATATCTTCAAAGAGCTTGACCTTTTCAGAGGGGATATCCGTATAAGAGAACCGCGCGGCGAGATCGTTGACATAAGCGCCGGCAAGCACGATCTCGTGGATGTTCTCATGACCGAGCATTTCAAAGTCGATATCCCACAGCCACGAAACATCACCCGTGAAGTACTTTCGGCTGATGGCGTCAACGATGATCAGCACATCCGCGCCGTCTTCACAGGCACATGCGACTCGTAGAGAATGGTCATAGGAGATGCTGTTCTCATGCTTAGAAGTCAGGAGCGTTCCCTTGCGTAAACCGAGCTTGAAATTGATCACACGACCGTTTTTCAGCACATAATCATTCATATCATCGGCGATGGCTTTGCCGTCGATGCCAACCAGTCGCGCGACGGTATATGCAGCGAGGATGTTGTAGATATTATAGAGGGATTTCAGCGCAAGCGAAATGCGGTATTTTCCGTCAAGCTCCAGCCAGCCTTCTTTGAGATCGACAGCGGTGACGGTGTAATCGGTGTCGTGGCGGTGATGACCGCACTTAGTACACTGATAGATACCGATGTGGTTATAGTGATGGGTGGTGTATGTCATAGGTTCTTTGCAGATCGGACAGTAGGCGCCGTCATTGTAGACGCTGTTCAGCTCCTCGGTATCAGAGGAAAGCTTGTCCGCGCCGAACCAAATGACGTTCTCCCTGTTGTGACCGAACACGGAAACGAGCGGATCGTCGGCATTGAGGATCAGTTGGGTACCGTCATGGATGCTGTCGGCGATTGCGTCGAAAACAAACTCAGGGTGACCGTTGCGGGTGAGCTGGTCACGATAGAGATTTGTAATGACATAGTGGGTCGCTTCGATATAGCTGAACGTCTTTTTTGCATAGCGTTCGTCGCTCTCGATCAGGAGGATATCCGCTTTGACCTTGCCGCCTAACGTCGCATTAGAGAGTACCATCGTGGTAACGCCCTCGATCTGGTTGGATCCTTCGCGGTTCCAAGCGACCGACTTGCCGTTCTTCGTCAGGATATGGGCGATCATCTCCACAGTGGAGGTTTTGCCGTTACTGCCGGTGATGGCGATAATATACTTCGGCAGTTCGACGCGCTTGAGGATATCCGGACAGAGCTTCAAAGCAATCTGACCCGGCATGCTGCTGCCTTTGCCGAGCAATTTGCCGACAAAGCGCAGGAGTTTGCAGATCAGTATGGTAAAAAATTTCTTCATAATAATCCCTTATCTAGCATTTCAGTTTACATATCTTCGGATATTATATATGATTTTTCGTCGAAATTCAATAGCCAGCTAAAACTTATATAATTATCACAAATATTCTAATACGCAAGAAAGGTTTTATGAAATAATGGTATGATATAAAATGAATTAATAGAGACATTTATTCCGAGCGGAGGTTAATATGACTGATACCTATGTAGAAATCAATATAAGCAACATGGCGCACAATGCGCGCGCTATCGTCGAAAAATACCCCGAATACAAAACCTTTATCGGCATCGTTAAGGGTGACGCCTACGGCCACGGCTTCGGTATCGTAAACGCTTTGTATGAAAACGGCGTTAGATACTTTGCGGTATCTTCGATGGAAGAAGCAGAGGATTTCAGAAAAGAGAACACAGAAGCGCCATTATTATGCCTCGAGCCTGTTTCTCTCGACCGTCTGGACGAAGCGGCAAAGCTCAACCTGACCATGGCAATCCCCGATATGGAATACCTCGACAGCCTGCTTTCAAGCGATAACGGTTATCCGTTCAAGCTGCATATCCAGATCGACTCGGGCTTCAACCGTCTCGGCTTCAAGGATAAGAACGAGGTCAAGCAGGCGGCTGATAAGATCGAAAAATCCATCTATAACCTCGAAGGCGTCTATCAACACTATGCGACAGCGGGCATCTTCGACCCCTATTATGACGCGCAGCAGAGCAGGTTCAGAGAGCTGACGAGTCTTTTGGATCTTTCCAAGATTCCGCTCGTCCACCTCGGCAGCGGTATCGCGCTGATGGCACACAAGAAGCCCGATATTGCCACAGCAACCCGCATGGGGCTGATGATGTACGGCTACAACATCTCCCCGGACTCATACGGTTCGGGACTGAAGGATCGCTTGCGTTCTGCCCGCGACAACTACTACCAAAAAAAATACCACCTCAGCGAAGTGATCCGCGACGTTGAGTTAGAACTAAAGCCTGCCATGACGATGAAATGCAGAATTCTGCAATTGAAGGATGTCAAAAAGGGCGAGCATATCGGCTACGGCGCGGCATATACCGCCGAAAATGACATCCGCATCGCGATCCTGCCTGTCGGCTACAACAACGGC
>JAFSRK010000223.1 GCA_017446165.1 Ruminococcus sp. | reverse complement strand
CGCTGTCTTCAACCTCTGCGGCGGCATGGTCACCGCGCCCGACCCCAATGATGAGTATACCCAGATTTTCTGCTTAGGCGATATCAATATCAACGGTTCGGTGATGAACGCCGTTATCTACGCCGGCGGTGCGCTGACGATCAGCGGCGGAACCGTCAACGTTCCCGAACTGTATTCCGATACGGATATCACGATCACCGGCGGCACGGTCGAAGCCACTGATACGGACGTCAGCGCGATCACCGCGGGCGGTACGATCACCCTCAGCCTGACCGACGAAACTTCCAGCGTCCGCTCGACCGGCTACGAAGGCACGGTGCAGATCACAGCCTATCTGACCGACGGCGTTAACTTCTATAATATCGGCACGGTCGAGAACAACAATACCCTCGCGAACAAGACGCTCCGTCACGCGGGTCATGTCCATAATTTCAGCGCGCCTACATGGGCGTGGGACGGCTATACCTCTGCGACGGCGACCTTTGTCTGCCGTGAATGCGGAGAGACCGTCACCCATACCGCCGAGGGCGACGCGATCACCGCACAGGTCGTCACCGAGCCGACCGCATCAAGCTACGGCAGAACCGATTATACCGCGATCCTTATCGTCATCGGCACAGCATATACTGATACGAAATCTCGCACCACCCATACCGGCAGCCATCTCTTCGGCGATCCTGTCTGGGAGTGGGACGGCTACGAGGCGGCGGCCCTGACCCTGACCTGTACGGTCGACGGCGAGGTTGTCACCGCCGACGCGACGGTCACCCATGAAACCACCAGCGAGCCGACCTATACGGCAGCGGGCGAGCGCGTCCATACCGCGACGGCGACTGTGGACGGCGCCGAGTACACCGACGTGCTGTACGAAACGCTGCCCAATCTCGACCGCAGCGTCCAAGTAAGTTATCAGAACCTCAGCAAACAAAACAAAACCGTTACGGCGGCAAAGATCGTCGGCGATGAGACGACCCTTACCTCCGGCTGGTACGCGGTCACGGATGACGTCACGATCAACTCTCGCGTGTACTGTGACGGCAACGTCAACCTGATCCTCTGTGACGGCGCGAAATGCTCTTCAAAAAACGGCATCGGTATGCGCGATTCATCATCCCTGACGATCTGGGCGCAGAGCGACGGCGACAACATGGGTAAGCTGAACATTGATCAATACGGTCTATATACCGCCGCCATCGGGGCTGACTCCGTGCACTACCCGAATTCAAACAGCTTTTCCGTTACCATTAACGGCGGCGATCTGGATCTCAAAGGTGGCTATGACGACATGGTGATCGGATGTATAAAAGGGCAAAGCCTGACCTTGACGATCAACGGGGGCGATGTGTATGCCCGCTCATCCGGATCTTCTTATCGGCCTACGTTCGGAGCGGAAGACACAGGAAACTTTGCCTTTTACATGACCGGCGGTAAGGTCGATGTTTCGCACACCGATCTTTATAGCAGACATCCTGTTATCGGAGCTTCAACAGAATCGGCAAAGGACGCCGTGATCAGCATAACCGGCGGTGAGTTGTATGCCAACGGTCCGATTGGTTGCTATACAAGCACGCACGCTTCACTCTATTTTGGTTGGAAAAGTCTCGACGGCTGTAAAATCTATTCGACCATGTACACCGGAAAGGTAACGTTGCTTGGCGGCTTTACCGACGGCTCGACCGATTATCCCAAGGGTGAGGTCAGCGACCCTTCCGTTCTGGACGGAAAAACGCTCACGCCGCACTGCGATCATTCACGGCACACCGAGCCGATCTGGACATGGAACACCGAGGGCGAAATCACCGCGACCGCGGAATACAACTGCACGGATTGCTGGTCGGATCCTCATTCGATCAACGCGCCCGTGACCGCCGAGGATCACTTATTCGAGCGCCGTTATTCCGCGACCGTGACGGTCGACGGCGTTGAGTATACCGACAGATGCGCGGCGACCTTTGAGCGATCGCTGGATATCCTTATCGGCGGTACATATATCACCAAGGACAACTATAACGACGTCCTCGGCGACGGTACGGTCAGCTACAACTACGATACCAACACCCTGACCCTCAACAACGCGAACTTCAACATAGCGCGCTATGGCTCATTCACTGCTGCCGGTATCCGATACAATGAAAAGCATGACAAGCCGTTTCATATCGTCCTCAAGGGAGAGAACCGGATCGGAAACGCAGATTGTGCAAATGATAACACGTTCATATGGATGAAATCGGCCTCTCCAGGTATGACGATTTCCGGCAGCGGCTCGCTGTCCATCGAGTTTAATGGCGATTCTACATACACATATATGTATGGGATCGCTACCGAAGTGCCTCTGACGATCGACGCCTGTCAGATCGATATCTACGCTGCCGGTTATGATCTGTATAAATATGGTGTCTGGCTTGTGGGAGAAGCGGACGGCTTATCGATCAAGAATAACGCGAGTGTTTCGATCTCGATGTATGGTTCCCGTTCTTATGCTGTTGGATCCAACTCAGCGAGGACGGGCGCCATCGATATAGAAGAGGGAAGTACGTTCGACGCCTACTCAAGTAACGCTTTGTTCTATGGCGTCAGGCTGACCGAGAGCTCCTTAGCGAGCGGCGCCGCAGTAACAGACCAATATATCAATAAAAACTATGAATACCATGCCGGGTTGACTCCTACATATGAATACTGGGATGGTACGACCCCTATTAATTCATACTATGGCGTTATTATCCCTCAGAGCATGGGAATCTACGATATCACCGTGAATTCTGCCGGACACGGCTACGCAGCATGTGATGTCATTAAAGCGAAGAAGGGCACGAGGGTCGCTGTCAAAGCTTCACCGGATGACGGCTACCGCCTCGCTTATCTGACCGTCGCGGAAGATCACGGGAGCACCTATAATGTATACGACACCGATTTCACCATGGTTCCCGATGACGTGACGGTAACGGCAAACTTTGTGACCTATGTTGACCGCGTAGAGCCAACGATCGACTCGAATGGCGAATATATCCCCGGTACGGTCAAACATTTTGTTCTTAACGGCAAGAATTATGCCGTCAAATCAAACGGCTGTATGGGCGATGAACTCACCGATCTTTCCCTCTTGTATTTCAAATTCGATGATGTGGACGACTCGGATCTGGAAATCTACGGTTACACCGGACCTACAGCAAATCTGACGAAGCTCGAGATCCCCAAAACCTATCAGGGCAAAAAAATTACAACGCTCTACTTCGGCAATTCACTGGGCGCCAAGATGTCTACCCCGTATGAGGTGGTTCTGACCGAAAATGTAACTACGATCAAGTCGAGCGCCTTTAGGTATACGAGGATCGCAAAGGTTTCCGGCGATACCTCCGGACTCAAAGAGATCGGCAATGAAGCCTTTTCGTATAATCGAACCAGCGGTAACAATCTGGATATACGGCTGGATTATCCCGGCGAGATCAAATGCTCCTCATACGCCTTTGAATATACAAATGTGACCGCACACTTAAAGCACGCCACTACGCTCAGCGGCAATCACGCTGCGCGGAGTCTGACATATGACTTCACCGACGAGCATCTCTGTGACGGTAATATCACGTGGAAATGGAGCAGCGGTTTTACCGCGGCGACCGCGACCTACACCTGCAGCGATTCGCGCTGCCGCAAGCAGGCTGCCGTTGACGCGACCCTGTCCGGATCATTCCAAAACAACGGTAATTGTACGATCACCGCGACGGTCGTCATCGACGGCGTAACCTACACCGACAGCAAGACAGTACAGTCGAGCACATTATTCGTCGCTGCGACCGAGCCGTATATCAACGAAGAAGGCGCGTATATCCCCGGCAACGTCGCGCATTACGCGGTCGGTGATCGGTATTATGCCGCAAACGCGGACGGT
>JAFSRK010000222.1 GCA_017446165.1 Ruminococcus sp. | reverse complement strand
TCTCGTCCATGACAATCAGACCGCCGGAGCCCATCATAGAGCCGATAGCGAGCAGGTTGTCATAGTCGATCTCGATGTCGAGGTGTTCAGCCGGGATACAGCCGCCGGAGGGACCGCCGGTCTGGGCAGCTTTGAATTTCTTGCCTCCGGGGATACCGCCGCCGATCTCTTCGATGATGGTTCTCAGGGTGGTGCCCATCGGAACCTCGACCAGACCGGTGTGGTTGATCTTGCCGCCTAAAGCGAATACCTTGGTACCCTTGCTCTTTTCGGTACCCATGGATGCGAACCAGTCAGCGCCCTTTAAGATGATCTGGGGGATGTTCGCGTAGGTCTCAACGTTGTTGAGGGTCGTGGGCTTTTGATACAGACCCTTGACAGCCGGAAACGGAGGACGGGGTCTGGGCTCGCCGCGTCTGCCCTCGATAGAGGTCATCAGAGCAGTTTCTTCACCGCAGACGAACGCACCTGCGCCGAGGCGGATCTTGATATCGAAGTTGAAGCCGGTGCCGAAAATATCTTCGCCCAGCAGGCCGTACTCATGCGCCTGATCGATCGCGATCTGCAGACGCTTGACGGCGATGGGGTACTCGGCACGAACGTAGATGTAACCCTGAGAAGCGCCGATCGCGTAGCCGGCGATCGCCATCGCTTCCAGTACGACATGGGGGTCGCCTTCGAGGACGGAACGGTCCATGAAAGCGCCGGGGTCGCCCTCGTCCGCGTTACAGCAGACGTCCTTCTGGTCGGCGTCGTGGCCGCGGGCGAATTCCCCTTTGAGACCGGTGGGGACGCCCGCGCCGCCTCTGCCGCGGAGCCCTGAGTCGAGCATGGTCTGGATGACCTCCTCGGGGGTCATTTCGGTCAGCACCTTGCCCAAAGCGGCATAACCGTCAACGGCAATGTAATCGTCGATCTTTTCGGGATCGATGACGCCGCAGTTTCTGAGCGCTACGCGCTTTTGCTTCTCATAGAAGGCGGTTTTGTTCAGCGATTTAATGGTGTCGTTTTCGACGGTCTCCTGATATAAGAGACGGGTAACGATACGGCCCTTGTTCAGATGCTCTTCCACGATCTCGGGAATATCGTCGACCTTGACCATCGAGTAGAAGGAGCCTTCGGGATATACGACCATGATCGGACCCAGCGCGCACAGACCGAAGCAGCCTGTGGTGATGACGTTGACTTCCTTCTCGAGACCCTTCTTGATCAGCTCTTCCTTGAGCTTTTCAGCGATTTGCAAGCTGTTTGACGAGGTACAGCCGGTACCGCCGCAAACAAGCACATTAGAACGATACATTTAGTCCTCCTTATCTTGTGGCAGTGCCGATGGTGTACTCGGTAATGACATTGTGGTTGACGAGATGGTCGTTAACGACCTTAACCGCCTTTTCGGGGGTCATCTTGACATAGGTGACCTTTTCCTCACCTGGGATCTCGATCTCGACGACAGGCTCATACTGGCAAATGCCGATGCAGCCTGTCTGGGTGACGGTCACGTCCTTGAGACCGCGCTTGGCGATCTCTTCTACAAAGGCGTTGAGAACCGGTCTCGCGCCCGCGGCGATACCGCAGGTAGCCATGCCGACCAGTACGCGCGCAGCGTTGGGATTCTCCTGACGC
>JAFSRK010000221.1 GCA_017446165.1 Ruminococcus sp. | reverse complement strand
GTCGATGATCCTTGTGTCCATCAGCCGACCGCCTTTCCGTTGATCAGCACACGCCCGTCGTTTTTCAGCACGACGGACGCGCCGCCTGCCGAATAGAGCATCAGCTCGCCCGGCTGTAAGTCAGCGCCCGCTTCGCCGATCACGCCGAGGCTGACATTTCCCGACTCGGTGGGCAGTACCAGCGAGCGCGAGCCGATCGGCGCGACATAGGCGATCCCGTAGGGCGCCGCGATCGGTAGAGAACGGTGGTCGCTGCTCGCGCTGACCGAGACCTTTTCCCCTCCTGCCGCGCGAACAACGCCGACCGAGGGACTGTCCTTGGAGAAGGAATTCTCCGTTACATATCTTGATATCCACATATGCTGTTCCTCCTTTTGAGCTGTACGGTAGTAGTGTCCCCCCGAGCCGACAGGTGATAGCTCAAACCGCTGACATACAGGTCGCCGAGAGTGCCGAGCTGACGACTGACCACCTCGGCGCTGTTGCCCATGCAGTGCAGAAGATCGCCCGCGCAGGTGAGCGTCAGGCTGTAGGACGCCGCCTTACCCGATGCGATCATCGCGTCGGCGCAGGTCATCGGCGTGGAGGTCAGCACCGCATTAAGGTACCGTTCGCGGCGGATCCCGCGCTCGATGGCGTCGGTGTTGTCCATCATGAAGCGATAGCCCTCGGTATCAGCGACCTTGATATTCACGCGCGAGATCTCTTCACAACGCTTCTTGCTTTCGCGCAGCTCGAGATAGGCTACGCCGTCCCCGCTGTCAGAGAACACGATCCTGTTGTCGGACGAGGCGCCTTTCATCCTCAGCACTCCGTCCGCGCCGATCCGCGGCGTCATCGAATAGCAGGAGGTGCAGAAGTTTTTCAGAGCCGTCCACTCGGACATACCCTTGGTGATCATCTGTTCGCCGAAGTAGGTCGCGTCGTCGCTGTCAGCCCACGCGATACCGTAGGGCATGACATGGCGCTCATAGATCAGCGACGCCGAGGGATGGTCATAGACCCGGGGCATCGCCTCGTTATCGAGCAGATGCGCCGCGAGAGAGCGCGCGGAGATTCTGAGGAACCTGCCGTTCTCCGAGAACAGATGCTCTTGTTCGTCGACGACGCCGGTAAACAGAAGACGGTCGTCGTCATATGCGCGAATCGCCCGAAGCTCACCGACATCGGTGTAGGCGAAGACCGCGTAAAGGTCGTCGGCAGGAACACCCTCATCCATGCGGATATTCAGCGCGATCGGCGCACCTGTCAGATGCTCCGTGCCGCTCACATCCGTCATCACAAATCTCAGCATAAGCGCACCCTCTCTCCTTCCTTCAAACTATCGATGTACTCGATCTGCGGATTCAGCCCGACGAGCGTGTCGATGGCGACATGATAGCGGTAGCCGATATCCCACAGCGACTCGCCGGGTACGATCGTTTCATAGTATTCAAACGCTTCCTTCGGTACGTCGCGGCGGGACTGCTCGACGAACTCGAAGCGATAGGTCAGCACATCTTCCTTGGGCTGTGCGAGCATTTGAAGCTCCTTGAGATACGCTTCGATCGGCGGCATATGCGGTAGAGTCAACAGCCCCGATGTGCCGTTTTCGTGCAGGCGCATCAGCTCTCTGAACTGTGCGATACAGTCCGCTCCGTAAAGCTCGCCCTCGCCCGAGATATGCCTCAGGCGGTAGCCCAGGTGATCTGCCTTCGGCTCACAGCAGGGAGAGGTCAGCTCGCGGATGTTCCCCTCGCTCTCGATTTTGAGCGTTGCGGGGTTGTGGTGAAAATCATAGCCGCAAAAGCGCATCGCGACATTTTTCATCGGCGCTTCGCCTCCTCTTCCTCGGTGAACGCCTTGCTGTAACGGCGCGCGTCACGCTCAAGCGACGCGAACGCCTCGTCGGCATCGGGTGTGCCGAAGTGTTCGCGGTATTCGTTGTACTCATCCTGCATGGTCATTCACCTGCTTTCTCATGCTTTTCGCCGCAAGGACATACTCATCGACGACGTTTTTGCCCGCCTTGACACTGCGCTCATGACGCATGACGGTACAGCCCTCATAACGATAGGTCACGTCGCCGTCAACGACGCGCAGCGTCAGATCGTCGCTCACGAGCAGATCGCTTCGAAACAGCGACAGCACACTCAGCCTCAGCTCATAGTCCGTCCTGCCGTTGATCAGGGCAACCGGCTCGCCGCTGAGATATTCGCGGATGGGATAGCTTTCATATAATTCCTTAGCGGAAAAATCAATCACGCCGAAAAGCTGTTCCTCACCGGCGAAAAGCTCGATGTCTCCGGAACGGGTGATCCTCAGCTCATTCATCGCGATCCCTCCCCGCACAGCAGATAGCTCAGCCTGACGTAAAGATCGCGCCAGCAGGTGCGGGCGGTGCTGTCATAGCCGATCTCGCCGAGGCTGAGATCTCTGATCGCGCTCTCGTCGTCACAGGCGAAGAGCGCGTCAAAGAGCAGAGATGTCGCTCTGAGCAACGCTGAGGATGCGGTGTTGCGCGGGGCATAGACCCTCAGCGTCAGCTCGACGTCATAAAGCCTGCCCCGCTTGCTTCTGCCGACAGCTTCGCCGACAAAGGTCTGAGCGACCTTGACGCCGGTGTTATTGACGGCGACGGTGTATTTATCG
>JAFSRK010000220.1 GCA_017446165.1 Ruminococcus sp. | reverse complement strand
GTTATAGGGGTCCCCGACGCGCCCCTGCGCGGTGGGGAAAGGAGGAGCCGCCACTCGAGGTCAAAGCGTACCTACCGGATACGCTTACCGAGAACGGCGAGCGACGACGCAACGCAATAGATGTTAAAGGGTTTTATTTGAAATTAGTATTAATTCTTGTTGAGAATCATAAAGTACTACATGATCAAAAGGTTCAGATCCTCTTTCTCGGGAGTGTACTCGTTGTCGGGCTTGACCTCGGGCAAATCGCTGCACGGATCGTGGATAACGGCGCCGTTGGGCGCGACATGACCGCCGTCGGGCAGATCGATATAGTCTCCCCCACGCCGTCCGCCATCAGGCATACCGCTATCATCCCCCGCATGCCGTTCCTCGTCGGGCAGTCCCGCGAGAGGATCAACCGGCGTATCGTAACGCGGAAAGGACGAAGGATTCGCCCCCGGACCGGTTGCAATAACAACACCGTTTTCGTTTATATTCGGATCAGTATTAGTCTTTGACATCATATCCCGCCTTTCAAAGCTAGTATGGCAGGATTTCGGGAGAATATGCAGGGGTATTAGGAATACAGAAAAGTATCGTCTCTTTGTTAAATCGTACAGATAGAAAGGTTAGCCCCTCATCCACCGCTGACGCGGTCCCCCTTCCCCCCGAGGGGAAGGCAAAAAAAGAGCAGACGCGAACGTCTGCCCTGTTTTGCAATCTGATAGGGTTAAATTACTTAACCTCGACCTCAGCGCCTGCCTCTTCGAGCTTAGCCTTGAGAGCCTCAGCGTCGTCCTTGCCGATAGCCTCTTTGACAGCCTTGGGAGCGCCGTCAACCAGAGCCTTAGCTTCCTTCAGACCGAGACCGGTAGCCTCACGAACAGCCTTGATGACAGCGATCTTGTTGCCGCCGGCAGACTTCAGGATAACATCGAACTCAGTCTTCTCTTCCTCAGCAGCGCCTGCATCAGCAACAGGACCTGCAACTGCAACAGCAGCAGCAGCGGAAACGCCGAACTCATCCTCTACCGCATGTACGAGATCAGCAAGCTCGAGGACGGTGAGAGTCTTTAATTCTTCAATAATAGCAGTAATCTTCTCAGATGCCATTTTTAATTACCTCCAATAATAAAGTAGTAGTTTTAATAAGATAGTTGTGGTGCTGAATTATTCAGCGGGAGCTTCGGCAGGAGCCTCAGCGGGTGCCTCTGCGGGAGCAGCGGCTTCTTCAGCAGGAGCAGCTTCCTCAGCGGGAGCAGCCTCGCCTGCCTTCTTTGCTAAGCAGGCTTCGATACCGCCGTCATCGACGATCGCCTGGATAGCGCGTGCAAAGGACGCGATGGGCGCCTGGAATGCACCGAGTACGTTCGCGAGAAGTACCTCGCGGGTGGGCAGCTTAGCAAGGCTGTCGATGGTAGCTAAGTCGACGATCTCACCGTCGAGATAACCTGCCTTAATCTTGAAAGTCTTGCTCTTCTTCGCATAGTTAGAGAGAATTCTGGCTGCGGCAGCATAGTCCTCGTCGCTGGTCGCGAGAGCGGTAGTGCCCTCGAGAGTCGGCTGCAGACCTGCAAGGTCAGCATCCTCGGCAGCGCGGGAAAGCAGGGTGTTCTTGACAACAGAGTACTTGACGCCCGCTTCACGCAGCTCCTTACGAAGAGCAGTATCATCGGCAACGTTGATACCCTTGTACTCAACGAGAACACCGGTGACAGAATTCTTCAGACGCTCACTCAGCTCAGCTACGATAGCCTTCTTCGCTTCTAATACCTTAGCGCTTGGCAAATTGTTTCACCTCCGTATAGATTTGTATACGCAGTTCATAAAAACAGCCTCTCCTTTTTTCGAGGAGAGGCAGATAGTTACATAGTATTCCCATAAAGGGCATGTAACGCTTACTCCTCGACAGGCGACAAAGTCATTATACCTAAAAGGAACCTGTTGTCTTTAGAACAGCGAATTATTATATCAGCTCAAAGAGCGTGATAACTTGGATTATACGCCGAACTTGGTCGGGTTGATGCGAACGGACGGACCCATGGTCGCGGTGACCGCACAGCTCTTGATATACTGCCCCTTAGCAGCAGCGGGCTTCGCCTTAACGATAGCGCCCATCAGGGTGTCAAGGTTCTCAGCGAGCTTCTCGGTACCGAAGGATACCTTGCCGATCGGGCAGTGGATGATGTTGGTCTTGTCGAGACGATACTCGATCTTACCGGCTTTTGCCTCTTTGATCGCGCGAGCGATATCAGGGGTAACGGTACCCGCCTTGGGGTTCGGCATCAGACCGCGCGGACCGAGGATACGGCCCAGACGACCGACCAGACCCATGCAGTCGGGGGTGGTGATCAGAACGTCGAAGTCCATCCAGTTTTCCTGCTGGATCTTCTGAGTCATGTCCTCAGCGCCTACATAGTCAGCGCCGGCTTCCTGAGCGAGCTTCTCGTTCTCGCCCTTGCAGATAGCGAGGACTCTTACCTTTTTACCGGTACCGTTGGGCAGTACGACTGCGCCGCGGACCTGCTGGTCAGCGTGACGGGAGTCAACGCCCAGCTTTACATGAAGCTCAACGGTCTCGTCAAATTTCGCGGTAGCGGTCTTGATGACGGTATCGAGAGCCTCGGTGGTGTCATAAAATTTTGTTCTGTCGACGAGCTTCGCAGCGTCAACGTATTTCTTACCGTGTTTCATATTATATCCTCCATAATTAGGTGGTCAAGCGGAAAATCCTCCCACCCGGATGTATTGTTAGTCGACTACTTCAATACCCATCGAACGAGCGGTACCCATGATCATGGAGGTAGCGGTCTCGATCGAAGCGGCGTTCAGGTCCTTCATCTTCTGCTCTGCGATCTGCTGGCACTGAGCCTTGGTGATCTTGGCGACCTTCTTCTTGTTCGGCTCGCCGGAAGCAGTCTCGATGCCGCAAGCCTTCTTGATCAGAACGGGTGCGGGCGGAGTCTTGGTGATAAATGTGAACGAACGGTCTGCGTAGACTGTGATAACGACAGGGATGATGAGTCCGATATCGTTCTTGGTGCGCTCGTTGAATTCCTTGGTAAAGGAAACGATGTTTACGCCGTGCTGACCCAGCGCAGGGCCTACAGGCGGAGCCGGAGTCGCTTTTCCGGCAGGAATCTGTAACTTGATTAATCCTGTTACTTTCTGTGCCATTTCTATATTCCTCCTAAATTCGTGGTAGATGGCGGAGAAGCGCTCTGCGTTCTCCTCCCACAAGGGACGTCAGTCCCTCATATAAAAAGCATTTCTGCTAATTATCGGGTTAATCATCCAACTTTTCTGCTTGATTGAGTTCAAGCTCTACAGGGGTCTCGCGACCGAACATCGAGATGGTGACCTTGACATAGTTCTTGTCGGTATCCAGCTCGTCAACAATACCGACGAAGTCCTCGAGAGGACCGTCGATGATACGAACCTGGTCGCCGACGCTGTAGGAAACCTCTACGACGCGGGTCTCAACGCCCATCTTGTAAACCTCAGCCTCGGTGAGCGGAACGGGCTTTGAAGAAGGTCCGACAAATCCGGTACAGCCGCGGATATTGCGCACGACGTACCATGTCTCGTCGGTGTAGACCATCTTGACAAAGACGTATCCCGGGAAGAGCTTACGCTCTACCTCCTTGATAGAACCGTCATCCTTGACCTCAGACACCATCTCGGTGGGAACCTTGACGTCCTGGATCATGTCCTGGAGTCCGCGGTTCTCGACGGTAGTCTGTAAGGTAGACGCTACCTTGTTCTCATAGCCTGAGTAGGTATGCACCACATACCATTTTGCTTCATCAGCCATTTTGTTCTCCCAGCTTTCGGATTACTGTACGCCGGTGTTCATCACAAGATGAAGCAGAGCATACAGGCCTCTGTCAAGACCGTAGATCAGAAGTCCGGCAACGAGGATAACAAGTACGACAACGCCGAAGTTCTTGGTGGTGTTGGCAGCAGTCGGCCAAGTGATCTTCTTGATCTCGCCGACGCAGGAACGGAAGAACGAGGAAATTCTGGCGAAAATGCCTTTTTTCTTAGTAGCTTCAGCCATGTTGTTCCCTCCGATTACTTAGTTTCCCTGTGCAGAGTGTGTTTCTTGCAGAATCTGCAATACTTGTTCATCTCTAACCTGTCGGGACTGTTCTTCTTGTTTTTCATTGTGTTGTAGTTGCGCTGTTTGCATTCAGTGCAGGCCATAGTGATCTTTACTCTCATTTCGGCACCTCCCGGTAATTTTTCGGAATCATTTAGCCTCCCTCGGAAAAAGGAAGAGGTCTGTCGATTGCGCCTTGAAAAAGGCACAAAAAAACAAGCCCCTATACGAGGTAATTAGCATTATAACACATTACCGTCAACTCGTCAAGGGCTTATCCATATTTTTTGTTGTTAGTTTGTAGTTATTAGCCGGTAGTTATAGGGCGGGCTCAGCCCGCACCCGATTCCTAACTACCAACTGCCAACCATCAACTACCAACTATTTATTGTTGTACCTTTCCAATCTCTGTGCCATGGTCGGCTTCTGCTTCTTCTCCTTCTCGGGCTTGACTTCCTTGCCGCGATACTTCTTCGCGTGCTTGAACGCCTTTTGCAGATCCTCTGAGAGATACGCGCTGATCTTCTCGTCATTCGCCGGATCAACAGAGTTCAGGATGACCACTGTGATGATGGAGCGGGTGTCGAGATCGCCGTTCTGGTACTGGGTGCTGAGGATGCCGCCAAGCTTCTTAAGTTCGGCGTCGCTGCCCTTTTCGATGAGCTTGTTGACCTTCGGTACGATACTCGCGCGGGCAAAGGTCACGCCGCGGAAGGGGTTGTAGCCCTGCTCCTCGTACTGGATCTCCTCCTTGAGTTCCGGGAACAGCGTCACAAAGCGCTTTGACAGGAACAGCGGATCGGCGTTGCCGTCGTCGTCGCTTTTCTTGCCCTTGCTCTTCTTGGTCGCCTTGGCACGCTTCTGAGCCGTCGGCGCGGAGATCGCCTCAACAAAGTCGTTGGCGATGGAGTTCGCTTCCTTCTGACCGTCATGCTCGGGATCGAAGATCCATGTCGCAAGGGTCTTCCAGTCGTTGTCGGGACCCTCGTCGGTCATCGGACATTCGCGCAGCAGAGTGTGCATCTTGTCCTTGTAGTAAATAACGGAGTAAGCGACGTTCTCGGATACGAACAGAGCTGCAAGCTCGTTCTCCTTGGCGGAATTCGCCTTGACCTGCCGGAAGCCGCGCGGCTCCAGGCTCTCGCCTACCTTATCGGATATCAGTTTAAAAGCTTCATTCAGCTGCATATTATCAGTCCTTTAACATCAGATAGAGCTATTATACAATATTCTTTTCAATATTTCAAGCATAAAGGTACATCTTTTACCTTGCAAGGGTTCTATAATTGTGATATCATATAATATGTATTTTTATGTGTAATGAAATATTGAGGTAATGACTATGCATAACGAAGCCATCGGCGTATTCGACTCGGGACTCGGCGGACTGACCGCCGTACGCGAGATCCTCGAGACCATGCCGAATGAAAACATCGTCTACTTCGGAGATACGGGCAGAGTTCCCTACGGCTCCAAAAGCAACGAAACCATCAGCAAATATGCGATCCAGGACGCGCGGTTTCTCAAGAAGATGGGCGTGAAGATGATCGTCGCCGCCTGCGGTACGGTCAGCTCGGTAGCGCCGGACCTCACCGAGGAGCTTGGCATGCCCTACACCGGCGTCGTCTACCCCACCTGCTATACCGCTGTCCGCACCACCAAAAACGGACGCATCGGCGTCATCGGCACCGCGGCGACCATCGCCTCGCACAGCTACAAGAACCGTATCCGAGAGAAGCATCCCGAGTATACGGTCGTCGAGCAGGCGTGTCCTCTGTATGTTCCGCTGGTCGAGAACGGCATGACCGACCCCGACGACGAGATCGTCAGGCTTGTCGTCAAGCGATACATGGCGGTCATGAAGGAAAACGACGTCGACACCATCATCCTCGGCTGCACCCACTATCCGCTGCTCTCCGAGGCGATCCGCCGCGAGATGGGCGACGGCGTGACCCTGATCGATTCCGGCAAGGAGACCGCGATCTATACCAAAAAGATTCTCGAAGAAAACGGGCTGCTGAGAACCGACAGCGGCGAGACCGAGGCAAGATTCTTTGTCAGCGATACGCCGGCAGACTTTGAAAAGTACGCAGGATTATTCCTTAGAAGAAATATCCATAACCATGTACAGCAGATCAACATAGAGGAATACTGATGAATGACAATTATCTGATCACCGTGATCGGCAAGCAGACCGTCGACGGCGAAAGCGACAGCATCGAGGTCATCACCTCGGGCGACTGCCGGATCGAAGACAACGGCGACATCACGATCACCTACCCCGAGTTCTCGGAGGAGAATCCGACCGTCAGGACCGACACCACCGTCAGTCTGCGCGGGAACATCCTCACCATCGAACGGCGCGGACAGATGTCCTCGCGGCTCATCCTCGAGAAAGGCAGACGTCACCAATGCCTGTATGAGACCCCGATGGGACAGATGTTCATCGGCATCTTCACCGACGGCATCGAAGTAGAACTCGATAAATCGGGCGGCGATATCCGCGCCTCCTATCAGCTCGACTTCAACCAGAACGTCGTCAGCTACAACGAGTTTTACATCAATATCAAAGAGAAGGATTTGAAATAACATGTCAAAAACAAACAGGAATGTATATGAAAAGCTGAGAGTCAGGATCGAAGAAGCGATCAGGGCGGCGATGGAAAAGGGCGAGCTGCCCGAGGGTGATCTTCCCTCTTTCGTCCTCGAAGAACCCGCTGACCGCAGTCACGGCGATATCGCGACCAACGTCGCTATGGCAGGCGCTCGCGTCTTCCGCATGGCTCCCGTAAAGGCGGCAGGCATCATCCTCGAGAACCTCGATCTCACAGACACCTATATCGAAAAGCACGAGATCGCAGGTCCCGGCTTTATCAACTTTTTTCTTTCTAAGAATTATTTTGCTTCCGTACTGCGTGAGATCGAAACCAACGGCGACCGTTACGGCGAGAGCGATTACGGTCACGGCGAGAAGGTCATGGTGGAGTTCGTCTCTGCCAACCCGACCGGTCCGATGCACCTCGGCAACGCCAGAGGCGGAGCGTTAGGCGACTGTCTCGCGGCTGTCATGGACAAGGCGGGCTACGACATCTACCGCGAGTTCTATGTCAACGATGCGGGCAACCAGATCGAGAAGTTCGCCAACTCCCTCGAAGCCCGCTATCTGCAGAAATACGATCCCTCCGTCGAATTCCCCGAGGACGGCTATCAGGGCGAGGACATCACCGAGCGTGCTGAGGAATTCGCCGCGATTCACGGCGACAGCTATGTCACCAAGGATTCCGCCGAGCGCAAGGCGGCGCTGGTCGACTATGCTCTCCCGCTGAACATCGATCGCATGCAGCGCGACATGGCGAAGTACAAGATCAACTTCGACCGCTGGTTCATGGAAAGCACCCTGCACGAAAGCGGCGAGGTCAAGGGCATCGTCGAGACCCTGCGCGAAAAGGGCTTGATCTATGAGGATGACGGCGCTCTTTGGTACAAGAACAAACAAGTCTGCACCGAGATCCTGCTCGCTCAGGGAAAGACGCAGGACTACATCGACAAGCTCGAGCTTAAGGACGACGTTCTGATCCGCAAGAACGGCAATCCCACCTACTTTGCGGCGGACATCGCCTATCACAAGAATAAATTCGACCGCGGCTTCGAGAAGCTCATCGACGTCTGGGGAGCTGACCATCACGGTCACGTCATGCGACTCAAGGGTGCGATGAACGCCATCGGCTATGACGGCGAGAAGCTCGACATCCTCTTGATGCAGTTGGTCAGGCTCATGCGCGACGGCAAGCCCGTCAAGATGTCCAAGCGTACCGGCAAAGCGATCCAGCTCGCCGACCTTTTGGAGGAAGTCCCCGTCGACAGCGCGCGTTTCATCTTCAACACGCGTGAAGCCAATACCCAGATGGACTTTGACCTCGATCTCGCGATCCAGCAGGACAGCCAGAACCCCGTCTACTACGTCCAGTATGCTCACGCGCGTATCTGCAGCATTCTCCGCAACATCGAGGCTCAGGGCGTCACCATCCGCTCCTGCACGGACGACGAGCTGATGCTGCTGACCGCTCCCGAGGAAACCGAGCTGATCCACCTGCTCTCCGCCTTCGACAGCGAGATCATCGCCGCGGCGCGCGACTATGATCCCACCAAGGTCACCAAGTACGTCACCAACGTCGCGACCGGCTTTCACAAGTTCTACAACGCCTGCCGCGTGACCGTGGACGACGAGGGGCTGATGCAGGCAAGGCTGGCGCTGTGCGTCGCCGTCAAGACCGTCATCAAAAACGTCCTCGAGATGTTCAAGATCACCTGTCCAGAGAGGATGTAAACAATTAGGAATTAGGAATGTGGAATTAGGAATTAATTCCGACTGACATTTCATAAAAAACAAACGAGACGCTGAAACATAAATTCAGCGTCTCTGTTTTTATCTGTCTTTTATGTGAGAAAAAATTCCTAATTCCACATTCCTAAT
>JAFSRK010000219.1 GCA_017446165.1 Ruminococcus sp. | reverse complement strand
TGAGGGAAGAACTCGGAGACAAGCCGATCAACGTCAAAGCTTGGCAACGAGAGTATAACGATCTCAAAACGGAATACTCCGGGCTGAGAGAACAGTACAATCCGCTGAAAGAAGATTTGGCAAAGCTGCGTCAGGTACAATACCAAGTCAGCCGCGTTATCAACGAGCGCGAGCCGGAGCAACAAATCCAACATAACAGAACTATTGAGGGGAGATAAGAACACGACCGATACAAACAACAACCAAACGACAGAGCAGATCAAGGGTTCACTCGAGGTCTATCAAAAGGGCGGCGTCAAAAACAGTATCCGCAACTGCGTGACGGTATTTCAATCCGACCCAAAGCTAAAAGGATCGATCGCCCGAAATCTTTTGACGGAACGGGTGGATATCATCAAGCCGCTGTGGTGGAAGCGGACAGGCTCTCTGCTGACGGACTTGGATATGGACTACCTGCTGTTATACCTTGAAGAAAGCTATGGGCTGACGAATGAAAAGAAGGTACAGAGCGCCATCGAAATCGTCGCCAATGAAAACTGCTACCATCCGATACAGGCTCACCTCAACTCTTTGAAATGGGATGGTGAGGAGAGAATCAGATACGCTCTACACCGTTTCTTAGGCAGCGAGGAAAACGAATACAATTATGAAGCGCTGAAACTATTTATGATGGGCGCGATCAAAAGGGTATTTGAGCCCGGGTGCAAGTTTGAGAATATGCTGTGTCTCGTAGGCGGTCAGGGAGCGGGCAAAAGTACCTTCTTCCGCTTCATGGCAATCAAAGATGAATGGTTCTCGGACGACCTGCGAAAGCTGGATGATGAAAATGTCTACCGTAAGCTTCAGGGGCATTGGATCATCGAGATGTCCGAAATGATCGCCACTGCGAACGCCAAGAGCATCGAGGAGATCAAGTCCTTTCTCAGCCGACAGAAGGAGACCTACAAGGTTCCGTATGAAACCCATCCTGCGGACAGGCTGCGCCAATGTGTGTTTGCCGGGACGACAAACCGTCAGGACTTCCTGCCGCGTGATCGGACAGGGAACAGAAGGTTCATACCCGTGACCGTCTATCCCGAAAAAGCGGAGGTGCACATCCTCGAAAATGAATCTGAATCAAGGCAATACATTGCCCAAATGTGGGCGGAGGCGATGGTGATGTACAACAGCGACGACTATAAGCTGACTTTCAGCGCCGAGATGGACGATCAGCTCCGGGCTCATCAGCAGGACTTCATGCAGGAGGATACTTGTGCAGGTATGATCTATGCTTTCTTAGACGACTTCACGGGCGACAGGGTCTGCTCGAAAATGCTCTACGCCGAGGCGCTCGGCAACACATTCAATCAGCCTGCCGCATGGGAGACCCGCGAGATCTGCGAGATCATGAACACAGGTATCGCGAACGGCGCTATCAAAGGTTGGAAGGCATATAAAAACCCGAAGCGTTACGGCAAGTACGGTTCACAAAAGGGCTGGGAACGAATCAAGGAGCCTACGCCGGTTGACATAAAGGTAGACAAGGTTATCACACCCGATGACGATCTGCCATTTGAATGATCGTTTATCGGCTTGGTTGACGTTCCGGTTGACATTTGGTTGACAGGGACACGCGTGTCCGGTTGACAGCGCAAAACCTGATGAACAGTGGCTTTTCATCACTTGTAAACCATGTAAACCTAAAAACAGAAGAAAAAATATAATAAAAACAATAAGGGCAGATAAACACGATAAAAAGTTTTTACCCTCGGTTGACAGTTGACGGTTGACATACGTCGTTTAGCACGGAAGGTTGCTTTTTTAGCTGACGCTTTTCGTCAGTTCAGCCGCTTCGCGAAATCTGAGGTAGCTGCTATAATTAAACTGTGGGTTTTCTTTCCCTTAAAGGTCCTTAATGCCATTTGGCATTAAAAAAAAGGGGGACATGCAAAATATGTCGAACATTTGCGACAGAGCGGTCATACATATGGGTGCCGAAAGCAAAAAACACATCATTGACTTTCAATCTAAATTAGCAGATCAAGCGGTGTCAAAGCTGAAAGGGTACACAGCGGATGAATTGAAATCCGTCAAGAATGATCTGATCGTTCATATCGGCAGATCGGAGTTCCGGTTGCCGATCGCAGTTTAAAGTATAAATCATCATCGTGGGGCAGGCTGCGGCTTGCCCCACACAGGGAGGAAAGATAAGATGAAAAAGAAAAACAAAGTTTCGTTCGCAGACGATGACCGCAAGGTTGTGATCTACGCCAGAAAGTCGAGGATCACACACAAGGGAGACAGTATCGGCGTTCAGTTCAAGCAGAGCGCCGACTATGCCCGCTTACAGCTCGGCTTGCTCGATGACTATGAGTTCGAGCATTATGAGGACAAGGGACTGAGCGGTTATTATTCCGATAGACCGGATTTTCAGCGGCTGTTACATGATATCGAAAACGGTAAGGTCAAAGCCGTCGCCTGTTACAAACTCGACCGTATCAGCCGCAAGACCGCTGATCTCATGCGATTGCTCGAATACTTTGAGCGATATGACGTCACGCTCTTGGTATGCTCCAATAATATCAATACGCAGATCAGTACCTCAAAGATCATCATTCAGGTGCTCGCCATCATCGCGGAATTTGAGCGCGACACTATCACCGAACGAATCCAGGACAACCTGATGGAGCTTTCCAAAGACGGGCGATGGCTCGGCGGCAGAGCGCCGACAGGCTTCACTACTAAGCGCGTGTCGGTCGGCGCGGGTAAGAATAAAACCGCGATCACCTACCTTGTCGGACTCGAAGAAGGAAGGAAGCTGGTGCAAAAGATCTTCAAGACCTTTCTGCAGGAGCGTTCCATCTGCAAAACGGCGACCATTATCGGCGCAGAGCATAAGACCACGAAGGGCTGTGAGTTCACGGAGCTTGCCGTCAAGGATATCCTCAAAAATCCGATCTACTGTACCGCAGACGAGAGGGCGTATCAATACTTCCTCGACAACGATGCGAATGTTTACGGCGATTTATCCGATTATGATGGACAATCGGGAATTTCGGTGTATAATAGAACTGATCAGTATAAGATCGAGGACGACGACTCCACCTTCTTCAACCCGAAGTTTTCTCAGGGAAGGAGAAACAGAGATGTTTCGGAGTGGATCATCGCCGCCGGAAGGCATGAGGGCTTCATCTCCTCACAGGACTGGATCCAAACGCAGAAGCTCTTAAAGGAGATCGCGCTGCGATACAACCGTCCGCACAGAAGGACGAACGCCCTGCTTGCAGGATTGATCTACTGCCCGCACTGCGGCAAACGACTGAACGTCACCTCCGAATCCAACCGTTGGACGAACGGCAAGCCGCGCTTCAAATACACCTGTCCCGGCTACCGCAAAAAGGAATGCAGCTTTATCGCCGTGGACGGTGTGCTGACTGATGAATTCGTCGTCAAGAAGCTGTCAGCAATCAACAACGAGAACAGCGAATACTACTATGAGCTGATTCAGGAGCGGATCGACAGGCTGATCATGTCCGATGAAAACGAGCGTGAATACCGTGATACCCAAAAGGCAGTCGAAAAGACACGCACAGATATCGCCGCTCAGATCCGCAATATGCGAGAAGCTGACGACGATATCAAGCCGTTTTATCAGGAGGACATCAACACCCTTAAGGACGAGCTCGAAAAGAAGCAGGCGATCCTAAGCAGGATCGAAGCGCTCAGGAGCGAATCGCATACCCTCGAAAAAGAGCTGAGGCAGATTAGAAAGATCCTGACGTCCTTTGAGGAATACGCTAAGGAAGCGACGCCGGAGGTCTTGACCTCACTGATCCGATCGGTAGTGGAACGGATCTATGTCACCACCGAGGACGGAGAGCGTGTCTGTCATATCTTCATCAAGGGCTGCACCGACGAAGATTACACCGAGTTATTCGAAGGGGCTGAAAACGCAGATAAAACCTGCGTTTCACCCCTTTCTGCCCAAATGTGTGATTCGGATAAGGATTGTAAACTGCATCCACAGCGCGGCGGGACTCGCGCTGAGATATCGCTGCCATGAGATCATGAGCGAGCAGGGGCATGAGG
>JAFSRK010000218.1 GCA_017446165.1 Ruminococcus sp. | reverse complement strand
TTGAGCAATCACAGGATCGGCGACGCTGACGGCGACGGAGAGATCACCGTCATGGACGCGACCCGAGTCCAGCGTGTTCTGGCGGATTATGACGCCGATTTCCGCGCGATGGCGGAGCGCTTCGCAACGCTGACCGGCGACAGGCTGACGATCCTCGACGCGACCGAGATCCAGCGGCACCTTGCGGGCTTTTCGACAGCTGCCGCGATCGGCGAGTTTTTTCAGTAATGATCCGTTTCAACCCTATATCCTATCTTCCCAGAGAGCGGGCGGAGCTTTTGCTCCGTCCGTTTTCCTATGAAAGAGAACCCCCCTCCGCAGCGCAGTCAGAAATCTTTGATAAAAAATTTTGAAAGAGTGAAACAAAATCGCCCTCTGAAACGTCTTTATTATATAAGCATTACACCGTTGACTGATCATACAGGAGGGATAAAAATGAAAAGAGTCGTTAGCCTGATCATTACTTTTTTGATCGTCAGCAGTTTTTTGAGCGTTTCGGCATCGGCATATGTCCCCGAATGGATCGCAGATAAAGGTTATCTTTATGCTGACAGATTCTTTAAGAATTGGAGCAAAGAAGGAATTGACGACGCTCTCGAGGCGCATGCCTATATTGAATATAAAGAGCTGTATTATCACAGAGATGAAACCGATACAATCGACTGGGTATTGGTACGAGGGTGTGCCAACATGACTCCGCCCGTGCCAAGTGAAGTACATTCCAAATTCGGACGGTATTATTTGGTAAACGGAGATCTCGAATATACTTTTCTCGGCGGGATAGGCATTTATGATGTGAAAAAGGATCAGTTTTTTGACATCTCAAACGATCCCTTTTGGGGTACGAGTCTGAACTATGTTGATTATCGGGAATACGACGGCTTCATTGAGGCATTGGAAAGCGTAGATTGGTCGTCAGAGGATGTGTATTTTGTTCGGGTTGGCGATCTGGATATTGATAATGAAGTCACGATTCTGGATGCTACTTTATTGCAGCGATGGCTCGCAGAATTAGCATATCCACCCATAACCACAGTAGGACCTGAAGCGCGGGCAGACTTCGACGATGATGGGGATATCACCGTCCTCGACGCGACTGCCATACAAGCATATTTATTAGATAATTGACACACGTATCCTAAGGTGATATTATTAACCAGAGGTGTTTTACATGAAAAAGCATTATAAGATGATGATTACTGTTTTGATGATCCTTGCGGTCATTTTATCAGCTTTTGGCAGCAGTGTTTCCGCAGCTGACTCTGATGAAGTAGTTGATTTTGACGAACCCAATTATGTAGAACCCACCGAAGGGAAGCTCATTTGTCAGGCAACCTTGGATGATGATTTTGCCCCCGATGAAGTGATTGTGCTTATGAGTACTGAAGCCAGTCTGCAGTTCAAGGACTACACAGTCGATGACTTTTCGGAGCTGGATTTGGAGTCAGTGCGTGATTTGCTCCCCGCAAGCACAAAAATAAGTCGCAAACAATATGAGGACAATATCGAAGAGTTAGACTTGTATTATGAGATGTATAACATTTATACCGATAAGGCGGAACGCCGCATACAAGCTACGCAGGCGGCGGCAACAATAATGAAAAACCAAGGCTTTCACACCCGCTTGATCCTAACCTTAAAAGAATCAGATAAGGTAGCAGTACTGAAAGCAGTGAGAATACTGGAGAAACGCGACGATGTTTATGCAGCTGAGCCGAGCTATTTTGCAGAATTAATTCCCGCAGCAGAAGCGGCGACCACAGAGTCGACCGCCGCAGCTACTCCCGATCAGGTCGCCGCAAGCCCCCGATCCGGTGGCGCTGCCGGTAATACGTCCACAGGAAATCCGGCAGCCGTTAAAACCGGCGCAGACCGTATCGGACTGATCGTCGCGGGTTCTGCACTCGCAGCGGGACTGTTCCTTTCTTTGCTGAATTACCGAAGAAAAGAACAGATGTAAGTTAAAAAACAAAGTGCGGGCGGAGCTTTTGCTCCGTCCGTTTTTCTTTGCTTATGGTGCGTCGACAATTTGTGATTTGACTAATGGTTGATAATTTGGTATAATACAATTCTAAATGCAAATGAGAAAGTTTTATACTCCGCAATCGTCAGGCTATGACGAAATTCTTCAACATATAAAGGAAGTGATTCTATGGCACAGTTAAGTACAAGTGATGAAAGGATCCGGGCGCTCGCGCAGGAGTGTATCGACAACGGCGATATCGACAAGTCGCTGTATCAGAAGTACAACGTCAATATCGGACTGCGTGACATCAACGGTAAGGGCGTGCTGACGGGACTGACCGACATCAGCGAGATCCGACAGAACAAGATCGTGGACGGCAAGACTGTGCCGACCGACGGCAAGCTGTTCTATCGCGGGATCAACGTCGAGGATATCATCCGCGGCTGTATCGCCGACGACAGATACGGTTTTGAGGAGATCACCTACCTCTTGCTGTTCGGAAAGCTGCCGACAAAGGAACAGCTCGACGATTTCATGAAGCTTTTGTCCGACTCGCGCGTGCTGCCCAAGCACTTTGTGCGCGACGTTATCCTCAAGGCGCCGGGCAAGGATCTGATGAATTCGCTCGCCAAGGCGGTGCTGACGCTCGCGTCCTATGACCACGACGTCAATAACCTAGAGATCGACAATGTGCTCAGACAGTGCCTCAAGCTGATCTCGCTGTTCCCGCTGCTGACGGTCTATTCGTATGAAGCATATAGCCATTACACCAAGGGCGAGAGCCTCTATATCCACAACCCCCGTCCGTCCGAGCCGACGGCTGAGATGCTGCTGCGTACCCTGCGCCCCGATCAGCAGTTCACCCCGCTGGAGGCGAAGGTGCTTGACCTCGCGCTGATCCTGCATGCCGAGCATGGCGGCGGCAACAACTCGACCTTCACCACCTGCGTCGTCACCTCATCCGGCACGGACACCTATTCCGCGATCGCGGCAGCGCTGTGTTCGCTGAAAGGCCCCAAGCACGGCGGCGCGAACCTGCGCGTGATGGGCATGATGAAGGAGATCAAGAAAAACGTCAAGGACTGGAAGGACGAGGACGAGATCGCCGCGTACCTCGAGCGCATCGTCAACAAGGACGCCTATGACAAGAGCGGTCTGATCTACGGTATCGGTCACGCGGTCTACTCGATCTCCGATCCGAGAGCGAGGGTGTTCAAGGGCTTTGTCGAGCAGCTCGCACAGGAGAAGGGGCGCCAGAAGGAATACGGACTGTATTCGCGCATCGAGCGCCTTGCCCCGCAGGTCATCGCCAAGCACCGCAAGATCTACAAGGGCGTCTCGGCGAACGTCGACTTCTACTCGGGCTTTGTTTACAACATGCTCGGTCTGCCCAAGGAGCTGTATACCCCGATCTTCGCGGTGGCTCGAATCTCCGGCTGGAGCGCACACCGCATCGAGGAGCTGATGAACGTCAAGAGGATCATCCGTCCGGCGTATATGAGCGTGAGCGAGGAGATCGACTACACGCCGATGAGCGAAAGATAAGAGAAAAGCCGAGGCAGGAGCTTCGGCTTTTATTTAATTAGGAATGAGGAATGTGGAATTAGGAATTGATTGTAGGGGCGACCACCGGTGAGGTGCATATCATCCAAAACGCGTCAGCGTTTCCCTTAATTCCTAACTCCTAATTCCTAATTCCTAATTTTCCGGAGCGTATCTTATGAGCCAACTTCTGAAAAAGCCTTGGTTTGCCGTGGTCGGAGCGGTGATCTGCACCGTTCTCTGGGGATCGGCATACCCGGTGATCAAATACAGCTATGCACAACTGAATATCGCGTCCGTCGCGGACAAGCTCGCCTTTGCGGGCGCGCGGTTCGTGATCGCGGGACTGATGGTGTTCATCGCCGCATGGATCGTGATGAAGAAGCCCCCGACTGTCCCCAAACGGCATATCGGCGGAGTGATTCTCTACGGCGCGGTGCAGACCGGACTGATGTACATCCTCAACTATATCGGCGTCGCCCATACCTCCGCGACCAAGACCTCGATCTTGACGGCGGCGTCGGCGTTCTTTGCCGTACTGCTCGCGCCGCTGTTCTTCAAGAGCGAGAAGCTCACTGCGCTGAAGGTGATCGGCGTGATCGTCGGCTTCTCAGGTATCATCATCGTGAACACCTCGGCGCTCGACGGGGGCGTCAGCTTCCTCGGCGAGGGGCTGGTGCTGCTCGCGACCGTGCTGAACACCGCCGGCTCGTTCATCGGCAAGGTGATCGCAAAGGGCAGGGTGTTCGAGATGACCGCGTGGCAGCTGATGATCGGCGGCGGGCTGATCCTGCTGGTCGCCCTGCCGATGGGCGGCAGCTTCGTCATAACGACCGAAAGCATCCTGCTGACCTTGTACCTCGCGTTCGTCTCGGCGGCGGCGTTCTCGCTGTGGACAGCGCTCCTGACCTATCATGACGCGGGACGGATACTGGTGTTCAACCTGCTGATCCCTGTTTTCGGTGCGGTCTGGTCGTTCATCATCCTCGGTGAACGCCAGATCTTCGACCCGCTGTACCTTGTCAGCACCGCGCTGATCTGCTTCGGCATCGCGTTAGTAAATTATCACAAAAAATTTTCAAAACCCCTTTAATTCTTTGACGGTATGTGATATGATAAAAATGATATCATATCGGGCGACCAATGGTCGCCCCTACAATCAATAAACGGGGGTAATGCTATGAGAATGACAAAAATCGTTTGTACGATGGGTCCCGCCTGTGACGACGTCGATACCTTGGTGAGGATGATCGACGCGGGCATGAACGTCGCGCGCTTCAACATGTCCCACGGCGAGTATGACGCGATGACCGCGCGCTTCGCCAGAGTCAAGGAGGCGATCGCAAAGAGCGGCAAGACCGTCGCGCTTCTGCTTGACACCAAAGGTCCCGAGATCCGTGTCGGCACCTTTGAGGGCGGCTCGGTCGAACTCGAAGAGGGTCAGACCTTCAAGCTCTATGCCGAAGCGGGCAAGGGCGACGCCGAGGGCGTCAGCCTGTCGTATCCGAAGCTGATCGACACCTTCATGAAGGACTCCGGCTCCGTCGGCAGAAAGATCCTGATGGATGACGGTCTGATCGCCGTACAGGTCACCGGCGTTCGCCCCGAATGTATCGTGACCAAGGTCATCAAGGGCGGCGTCCTCAAGAACCGCAAGAGCATCAATATCCCCGGCTATACCATCAACATGCCCTACATCTCCGCTGTTGACCGCGCCGACATCGAGTTCGGTCTCAAGCAGGGCGTGAACGTCATCGCGGCTTCGTTCGTCCGCTCGGCTGACGACGTCATCAAGCTGCGCGATTATATCGACTCCCTCGGCTATGAGGACGTCGAGATCATCAGTAAGATCGAGAACCAGAGCGGCGTGGACGATATCGACCGCATCATCGAGGTCTCGAACGGCGTGATGGTCGCCCGCGGCGACATGGGCGTTGAGATCCCGTTCATCAATCTGCCCCAGATCCAGAAGATGATCATCCGCAAGTGCGTGCTTGCGGGCAAGTATGTCATCACCGCGACCCAGATGCTCGAGAGCATGACCACCAACATCCGCCCGACCCGTGCGGAGATCAGCGACGTCGCGAACGCCGTATACGACGGCACCTCGGCTGTCATGCTGTCCGGCGAGAGCGCGGCGGGCATGTACCCTGTCGAGTCCGTCGAGGCGCTCAGAGATATCTGTACCGCTGCCGAACGCAACGAGGATCTCATGCTCCTCAAAGGCGCATCCGCGACCCAGACGGATATGTCGGGCTTCCGCGAGAATATCTGTGAAGCCGCCAAGACCGTCGCCGAGAACGTGAACGCCAAGGCGATCATCGCTGAGAGTAAGACCGGCGCTGTTGCGCGCGCGATGGCTCGCTGCCGTCCGAGCTGCCCGATCATCGCCGTCGTCACCTCCGAGCAGGTCTGCCGCAAGCTGTGCCTGAGCTGGGGCGTCAGTCCCGTGCTGGGCGAGGAGAAGCAGACCTCCGACGAGATCACCGAGCAGGCGGTCGAGAAGGCGATGTCCACCGGCATCGTCGAGAAGGGCGACGTCGTCATCGTCATCAGCTCGAACAAGACCGTCCCCACCTCCGGTACCGACACGCTGAATATCCGCATCGTATAATCAACTTACATAACCGCGCCTCCCCTTACCCTTTGGGGAGGCGTCTCCTTACTTCATACAGGATGTGATCATATGAAAAAACTATTATGTGCATTGTCTCTGCTGTTATGTGTTGCCCTGATCGGCTCGACGACCGTTTTCGCCGCCGATACGGGCGACGAGATCTATGCCGTCGCGACGACCGCAGAGGGTGAGGATATTATCCTCGCCGACGCGCCCGACGCTCTCGAGATCGGCGACCTCGAGAGCTATGA
>JAFSRK010000217.1 GCA_017446165.1 Ruminococcus sp. | reverse complement strand
GTGGGTCCGACGATCGCGACCTTCTGGCCCGCCTTGATATCGACGGAGAAGTCCTTGATGATGATGCGGTCGGGGTTGTAGCCGAATCGGACGTGGTCGAAGTGGACGTTGCCCTTGACGTTCTTGAGGGTGCGGGTCTTTTCGCTCTCGTCGGAGAGCTCCTCCTCGTCGAGATACTCAAAGACGCGCTCCGCCGCTGCCGCGGTGCTCTGCATGCTGGAGAAGCTCTGGGCGAGCTGCTGGAGCGGCTGGGTAAAGAGGCGGACGTAGATGGTGAACTCGATGATCGTGCCGTAGGTGATGGCGTCGTTCTTCACGAGAAGGGCGCCGACGATGAACACGGCGACGAAGCCGAGGTTGCCGATGAAGGTCATCAGCGGCTGCATCACGCCGGAGAGCGCGGTGGACTTGAAGATGCTGTCGCGCAGGTGGCGGTTGATGCGGCTGAATTCCTCCTTGGTCTCGGCCTCATAGTTATAAGCCTTGACGATATTGTGGCCGGAGTAGATCTCCTCCACATGGCCGTTGATCGCGCCGAGGTGGCGCTGCTGGCGGTTGAAATGGAGCTGGGACTTCTTCATGATGACGGACATCAGGATAAAGCCCAGCACGGAAGCGGCGATCGCGGTGAGGGCGAGGACGCCGTTGGTGATGAACATCATCAGCGCCGAGCCGAAGAACAGCGCGATCGAGGTGATGAACTGGGCGATCGAGAGGTTCAGGGTGCGCTCGATGGTGTCGATATCGTTGGTGATGCGGCTGAGGATATCGCCGAAGGGAGTGGAGTCGAAGTAGCGCAGCGGCATGCGGTTGGTCTTGTTGGTGATATCGGTACGCATGCGGCGGCTGATCGTCGGGGCGACGGTCGCCATGATGAAGTGCTGGGTGAAGTTCATCAGCCAACTGATACCGTAGAGGATGAACAGGAAGGTGCAGGTGGCGGTCACGGCGTCGAGGTCGATCGTGCCGGTGACGCCCTGAGTGATCAGGTCGGTGATCTTTTTGATCTGCTTGGGGCCGATCAGGGAGATGATCGTGCCGATGACGGCGCAGGTCATCGCGATAACGGTCGCGGGCATCTGAGGCTTGGCGTAGGCGATCATCTTCTTCCACGTCGCGCCGAAGTTATCCGATTTCTCGGTGATAACGCCGCGGGGTCCGCCCATGCCCTTCTGCGCCTGCGGCGATTTTCTGTTCGCGCCGATCATGGCTTCGCGTTCTTTTTTGATGTATTGCGGTTTGGAGGTCTTGTTCTCAGGCATAGTTCAGTTCCTCCTCTCCGAGCTGTGACAAGCCGATCTCGTGATAGACCTGACAGGTTTTCAGCAGTTCTCTGTGCTTGCCCATGCCGACGATCCTGCCCTCGTCGAGGACGATGATCAGGTCGGCGTCCTTGATGGTGCCGATACGCTGGGCGACGATGATGTTGGTGGTGCCGGCGGTCTCCTCCTTGAGAGACTTGCGCAGGATGCTGTCGGTTTTATAGTCGAGCGCCGAGAAGCTGTCGTCAAAGATCATGATCTCGGGTCTGCGGCAGATGGCGCGCGCGATGCAGACGCGCTGCTTCTGGCCGCCGCTGAGGTTGGAGCCACCCTGCGCGACAGGATGCTCGTACTGTTCGGGGTAGTTTTCAATGTAATCCTTTGCCTGAGCGATTGCGGCGGCGCGCTTGACATCGTCCTGGGTGTAGCCCTCGGTGCCGTTGCTGCCCATGGCGATGTTGGTGTTGATCGTGCCGGAGAAGAGCACCGCGCGCTGGGGCACATAGCCCAGCTTGTTGTGAAGCTGTTCGAGGGTGTAGTCCCGGACGTTTACGCCGTCTACCAGCACCTCGCCCTCGCTCGCGTCATAAAAACGCGGGATCAGGTTGATCAGCGTGGACTTGCCGCAGCCGGTGGAGCCGATGATGGCGATGGTCTCGCCCTTTTTGGCGGTGAAGGAGATGTCCTTGAGGACGTAGTCCGCGGCGTCGGGGTACTTGAAGCTGACGTTTTTGAATTCGATCTCGCCCTCTTTATCGGTATGCTCGACGCCCTTGCCGTCCGCGACGGAGGACTTGGTGTCGATGACCTCGTTGATACGCTTGGCGGCGATCATGGAGCGCGGTCCCATGATGAAGATCATGTTCAGCATCATGAACGCCATAATGACCATCAGCGCATACTGGGAAAAGACCGTCATATCGAGGAACAGCTCCGCCTTGCCCGCGAGGGGCGCGCCGTCGATCAGGTAGGCGCCGATCCAGTAGACGATCAGCGAGAGACCGTTCATGATCAGCATCATGGACGGCATCATGATGCTCATGATGCGGTGCGCGGTCATGTTGTTCTTGGTGATGTCCTCGTTCGCCTGCTCGAATTTGTTCTTCTGGTAGTCCTCGGCGTTGTAGGCGCGGACGACCCTCAGACCCGTGAGGTTCTCGCGGGTGATGCGGTTGATGTTATCGGTCAGCGTCTGGATGCGCTTGAAGCGCGGATGCGCGAAGAGGAAGCACACGCCCAGCACGATGATGACCAGCACGACGGCGACGCCCGCCGAGATCGTCCACTCGGCGCTCTTGTCGGCGATCTTGGTGATCGCCAGCACCGCCATCAGCGGCGCGCGCACGATTACGAACAGACCGAACACGATAATGGTCTGTAC
>JAFSRK010000216.1 GCA_017446165.1 Ruminococcus sp. | reverse complement strand
GCCCCGCCGATGGAGCCCTTCTCCTTTGCCAACATTCTGTTCCTTTTGGGCGGTATCCTGTGCCTGGTGATCGTGCTGGGCTGTGAAACCGTCAAATACATGATGATGATGCGCCATCTCGGCGAGAAGGTGTCGGTCAGACACGCTTTCTCGACGGCGGCGCTGGGAAAATACTACGACTGCATCACGCCCTCGGGCGCGGGCGGTCAACCGTTCCAGATCTGGTACCTGCACTCTCAGGGCTATTCATCGGGCGCGGCGTCGGCGATGCCGCTTTCGGGCTTCGTCACGATGCAGTTCGGCTTTGCGGGACTTTGCCTGTTGATGTTCACCTTCTTCAACGGCGCCATGACCGAGCCGGGCATCAAGATCCCCGCCTACTTCGGCGCGGTCGCCTATATGGTCGTTCCGGTGATGATCCTGATCTCGGGCTTTGCGCCGAAGATCGCGATGCGCATCGTCGCATTTTTCGTCAAGATCGGCGCCTTCCTGCATATCGTCAAGAACCCCAACCAGAAGATCATGAAGTCGGTCAAGACGCTGTCGAGTTACTCGAAGAACTTAAAGAAGATCACCGCGAACAAAAGGCTGTTCATTAAGCTGCTGCTGTTGTCGCTCCTATTCCAGATCGCGATGTGCAGCATGCCGTTCTTCGCGATACATACCTTCGGCGGCAGGATCGGCTTTTTCGAGGCGCTGTCGATGTGTACCTTCATTCAGGCGGCGATCAGCCTGATCCCGACCCCGGGTAACTCCGGCGCGGCTGAGGGCGCGTTCTACCTGATATTCAGCACCTTCTGGCCGACGCTCATGTGGCGTTTTCTGTGCTACTACTCGTTCATTATCATCGGCGTTCTGATCTATGGTTACAACGCCGCGTTAAAACTGATGGAAAGGAAAAAAGCAAAGAATAATAATGATTCATCCATCTGATATCAATTCCGCGCAGTTCATCGACACCTATTTCCCCATGGTAGACGGCGTCGTGCTGACGGTTCACAACTACGCGGAATATATGAACCGCAGCGCTTATTCGTGCGTCGTCACACCCAAGCCGCTGAAAAAAGAATTTGACGACACAACGCTCAGCTATGATGTGTTCCGCTCCTCGGCGGTGAATGTACCGATCGCGGAGTATTCGATGGCAACCCCGCGCTTTGACGCAAAGCTCAAGGCGGCGCTCGCCGAAAGGGAACTCGATATCTTCCATATTCACAGCCCGTTTTTTGAGGGGACGTTCGCTTCGTCCTATGCGAAGAAGCTCGGCATCCCGTCGGTCGCGACCTTCCACTCAAAGTACTATGACGACGTTGTACACATCACCGGCTCCAAGACGATCGCGAAGATCGTGACGAAAAAGATCGTGCGCTTCTTTAACTCTGTCGACTATGTCTGGGCATGCTCACACGGCACGGCGGACACCCTGCGCAGCTACGGCTTCGCGGGCGATATCTTCGTCATGGATAACGGTACCACCTACAAGGCGCTCGATAATCCCGACGAGCTGAGAAAGAAAGCCGCCGATACCTTCGGCATCCCCTGTGACAAGAAGATCCTCCTCTTCGTCGGTCACCAGATCTGGCACAAGAACCTCAAGCTGATCCTTGACACCTTCAAGATGCTCAGTGAACACAGCGACGACTATCGTCTCTTGATCGTCGGCAACGGCTATGACGCCAACAAGATCCGCGCCTACGCCGACAGCCTGAGCTTCCCCGAGGGCCATGTGAGATTTCTCGGAAAGATCATGGACAGAGAGCTTCTGCAGGGCGTGTACCTCAACGCCGATCTGTTCTTCTTCCCGTCGGTCTACGATAACTCGCCGCTGGTCGTGCGCGAAGCCGCCTCGCTGGGCGTGCCGTCGCTTCTGACCGAGGGCAGCAACGCCGCCGAAGCGGTCAAAAAGAACGTCTCGGGCTTTACCGCGGCTGAGAACAAGGTCGCCATGTACGGCGAGATTTTGCGTATCTTCGGCACCGAGGGACTCTTGAAGTCCGCCGGTGAGGGTGCAAAAAAATATGTCGCCAAGACATGGGACGAGCTGATCCCTCAGGTTCAGGAAAAGTACGCCGAGATCATCGAGAAGTACCATTACGAGCATAACAGCATATAGCTGATTCAAAGCGGAGGGCTGACCTCCGCTTTTTGTTTGACTTTGAATCGTGATTCATGTAGAATAGTACCGATAAAGGAGTGATACCATGGCTGATTATACCGCGCTTCGGGACAACCTCATCTATGTCCTCAAGGAATCCCAGATGAAGATCGGCTACACCGAGAACGCCGCTTCGATCAATTATCCGCCCGCGTCGCTGTGCCGACTCTTGGGCGAGGAGCTGAGTGACGCGGAGCTCAAGAGCGAGCTGCGAAGCTTCTGCGACAGCGTCCGACCGATCCTCGGCGAGATCGCGGTATCCGACTATGACGGTCAGTACTGCCTGACGATCCCCAAAGAGGGCGTGCGCTATGTGCATGAACAGGTCGGGGAGAGTCCGTTCCTCAGGGAGCTGATCGAGCTTGTTCGCGATCACCGCGGCAAGGGCATCGACGACGTCCTCGCCGTGTTCAAAAAATATTCCGACAGGGTCGTTGTCAAAGAGGCCGACACGGACGAGTACAATTATGT
>JAFSRK010000215.1 GCA_017446165.1 Ruminococcus sp. | reverse complement strand
GATCAAGTTCCCGACAACATCACGATCGACAAAGAATTCTCCGACAACGGAAAAAACATCCGTGTGGCAGATTACTTTGTCCGCATGAAGAAAACCGACTTTGAACTGCCGTTGTCTGACGGCGACCTGAGAAAGCTCGCTACCTATATTAAAAAAGAAACCCGAGAATTCACACCTTAAATCTCAAACCGCAAAGGACGCTTCGACGTCCTTTTTTGATATAAAAAGAGGACTGCCGATAAGCAATCCTCAAGCGTTTTAATTCTATAGAAGAAAATAATATACAGCCTTTACGCCGCCTGTGCTGTCTCTTGCTGTTGTGTGCCGTTATTACCGCACGCGCTGAGCGCCGCGATCATCACAAGTATCGCCAAGAACACGCTAATCTTTCTCATATTATCACTCCATCCCATTATTAGATTTTATTCCATAAAAGAATTATAGCATGATTTTAAACTCGTTTCATTAGTTCGTTTAATTCTAATTTAGAAATATGCGCATTCTCATTCAACGAATATTCCGCACACACCGAGATCGCATACCCATCGATATCAAACGTTCGCAGTCTCTCGCTCAGTTCCCCCGACATCGTATCGAACGCAGTCAGGTCGGTCGATATGCCAATCCCGAGCTGTTTGAGGTAGGCTTCCTTGCGCGTCCAGATATGCGTGAACGCCCGCGCGGGATCCGCTGCACGCTTCACATATTCCCGCTCGTTCGGATGATAAAACCGCTCGGCGATCTTCAAATAATCCTTCTCCGGCAGCTTCTCGACATCCGCTCCGATCTCCCTGTCGTCCACCGCGATCATCACGCATGTCCCGCTGTGGGATACCGAGAAGAACTTTTTGGCGTCGGCGACATACGGCTTGCCGTGTTCGTTCACGACCATCGTCACATCCCCGATCTCATGTCGGATCAACAGCCCCGCGACCGATGATAACAGCTTGTCCTTTTCAAAGCGCAGCCGCTCGATTTTCTCTTGTCGCTCTCTCGGCAGGATCGCGGCGTATCGGCTCACATCCCCGTACGCCACTCCGTCGAGCAGTACATACTTGATCTTCATCTGCTCACCATAATTATTTAATACACTAACTATATCATATTCTGTCGCAACACGCAAATTATTATTTACAAATCCGTCGTCAAATGGTATAGTTAAATCAATCAAGAAACGGAGGTCAGCATCATGAGCATTTTTGACAATCTGAAAAACAATCCCGCAAGCCCCGCCGCGTCGAACCGTCCCGAAAGCGGCGCTTACACCTTCATCTTCTACGCGTTGCCCGAGAGCCTTGCCGAGATGCAGGCGCTGCCCGAAGCGAGCCTTGACACGCCCTACAAGACCGCCGCGCTGACGGTATGCGCGCTGTGCGCCTATGCCGCCGCTCCCGAGATCGGCAAGGAGATGCTGAACTTTCTGAAAGGTCCCGCTCCGCTGAGCGGCTACGAGATCAGCTTCCTGAACGACCGTTTTCGCGACGGCAAGCATGTACCGTTCTCCTACTTTGAGGGCGCAACGCCTCAGAACAACTACACGCCCTCGACTCCGTTCAAGGTCACGATCTTCTCGAATCCCTATTCCTTCCCCGAGGAGAACCGCGCCACCCTGCACCTGAACTCCGGTGGCGCAGACAGCCCGCGCCAGATCAAGCTGCGCCTCAAGCCCTCAGAAGGAAAATGGTATCTGGAGGAGCAGATGATCATGGTCGGCGTCCGCACCCCCGCTGCGGCTGATCCCTGGGCATGATTTCTCCGTGAAAACACAAAGTATCACAAAAAACGTCGAGACCGCCTCGGCGTTTTTTATTATTCACCACCAACTACCAACCACCAACTACCAACGATCAACTTTAAAGATTATTCCCTCTGAGAATTATTTCTACCCATTCCACCGGTCCGATCGCACCGTTTTCCTCGATGCCGAGCTGTCGCTGCAGCGCGATGACCGCCGCCTTTGTCTGAGCGCCAAAGATCCCGTCGACATCCACCTCGGGGATCGCGGGATCGGTACGCCCGATGCGGCTGAGATACCGCTGGATGATCCTGATATTCTCTCCCCTGTCGCCCTCGACCAGAAATCTGCCGGGATACGGCTCGCCGATGGCGCTCTGATAATTCGCGGGCAGCTGTGATACCGCATCAAGGTATGCCCGCTCGATGGCGCGAAAGGTGTTAGCGTCAACGATGCCGTCGATGGTCAGTCCGTATTCGCTCTCAAAGGTGAACACCGCGTCGCGAGTTTCTTCGTTGAAGAATCCTGTCACCGCGATCGGCGGGAGCTGGGGATAAAAGTAGCCGAGAAATGCCAGATAATACTGCACCGTTTCCACCTCGGGACCGCTGTCGCCGATCTGTAACGTTTCCTTGAAAATGCGGTCGATCTCGGGGATCGTCAGCCCCTCGCTGGTGATCTCGCTGAGCTGCTTCACCGCCGTGAAGATCTGCTTGATCTTATACCAAGTCGCCTTGCCGACGATTCCGTCAACGGTCAGGTTGAATATCCCTTGGAACGCCCTGACCGCCTCCTGCATCTCACGGTCAAAGACGCTCGTGCTATTGTTGATCCTCGGGATCGCGGGATAGTTGCGGGCGATGCGGTTCAGCTCGTTTTTGAGGATACGCACATCGTCGCCGAACGATCCGACAGTCAGGATCGTCCCGGGATAGCTCTGGGTATTGTCCGCGAGCGGCGCGTTCATCACGATCTCAATGTTATCGCCGTAGTAGTATTTGAGGATCTCGAGCGCCGAATAGCCGCTGTTGGCAAGCGCCACCGTTCCTGTCTGTGAGAGTCCGTTACACTGGGTCCTGATACCGTCACAGAACACCGCGAACAGCGGCTCGACCGTCCCGACGCGGCGGATATAGTTGTTGAAGATATCGTCCACAATAACGCTGATGGTATCAAAAACCTCGCCGTTTTTCGTGTAGGCATGGTCATAGCGCGTGCTGTTGGTGATGTCAAAGTCATACCCTCGACTGCGGTAATACTCGGTATAGACGCGGTTGAGCGTGTACGAAATCTGTGCGAGGATATTTGCCCTAAGGCTCTCCTCCGGCCATGTCGGAAAGATCTCGGATGACGCGACATTCTTGATATAATCCGCAAAAGGTACGGTCACGTTCTCGGCGGGAGCATTCGGCGCGCCGAGATGCACCGTGATGTTAGTCGGTATCGTCGGCAGAGTCGCCATCAGCCCGCCTCCCCGCGATTCGAACCGCCCGTTTTCGGTACCAGCGAGATCGGCAGGATAGTCTCGATCTTGTCGTGGATCACCACCGAGCAGTCGGTGATCTCCTCGAAGTCGGGATGGAAGATCGTGATCATATACTCCGCCTCGGGTTCGTCCACATCGAAGTTGAGGGTGCTGTCGATGCTTTTCGCGGGCAGCACCATGTTGTCCACGATTCCCGAGATGTCCGTCACGTCGTTGTAGAGGCTGTACCTCACGCCGTCGAGGATCTGTGCCACATCCACCATGACGTTTTTGATCGGATACGCCCCGCGCGCCACGCTGATCTGGACCTTCAGCGTACCGCGTCCGGGATAGTGTCGGATGTAGTCCTCGTACTCGGGTCTGAAGGGCGACTCTCCCTCGCCCACCGCCCGCGGCTGAGGATAAGCCTCCTGCGGGGTAATCCCACTGTGTAAGTAATCACTGAGCATAAAAAATCCCCTTTCCGCTACAGTCTATGTATTCGGAAAGGGGATTATGTTTCTTTGAAATATAATTCTAAATCAGAATTATTTATTATTCCCATAAAGAATTATTCGCTTGCTATTATTCTTAATGAGAATTATTTTGTTTTGAATTCGAACGGTGAGAAATCGAAGGTTGCGAAGTAATCGTCCATACTCTCGGCTCGTCTTATCAGCTGATGGGAGCCGTCCTCCCTGAGCAGGACCTCTGCCGATCTGAGCTTACCGTTATAGTTATAGCCCATCGAGAAGCCGTGGGCGCCGGTGTCGTGGATATACACGATGTCGTCGGGCAGGATCTCGGGGAGCATGCGGTCGATCGCGAACTTGTCGTTGTTCTCGCACAAGCCGCCGGTGACGTCATACCGGTGGTCGCACGGCTCATTTTCTTTACCCAGCACCGTGATGTGGTGATACGAGCCGTACATCGCGGGACGCATCAGGTTCGCCGCACATGCGTCGAGACCGATGTAGTCCTTGTAGATGTGCTTGGTGTGCAGACATTTTGCCACCAGCGCGCCGTAGGGCGCGAGCATATATCTGCCGAGCTCCGAGAAGATCGCGACGTCGTCCATACCCTCGGGCGTGAGGATCTCCTCATACTTCCGGCGTACCAGCTCGCCGATCTCCATGATGTCGGGAGCGGGTTCCTCGGGACGATAGTCCACGCCGACGCCGCCGGAGAGATTGATGAACGCGATATGCACGCCGCAGCGCTTTGAGAGTCTCACCGCGAGCTTAAAGAGGATTGCCGCCAATTCCGCATAGTAGTCGTTCGACACAGTGTTGGACGCGAGGAATGCATGGATGCCGAAGTGCTTTGCACCGTCAGCCTTCAGGCGTGTGAACGCCTCAGCCATCTGTTCCTCGTCCATGCCGTACTTTGCTTCACCGGGGTTGTCCATGACCTGTACGCCGGTTCTGGACGCCGCGAGTTGGAACACACCGCCGGGATTATAGCGGCAGCAAACGGTCTCGGGAACGCCGCAGACGCGCTCGATGAACGGCACAAAGTTGATGTCGTCAAGGTTGATATACGCGCCCAGTTCATAGGCTTTCTTCATATCCTCCTCGGGGGTGACGTTCGACGAGAACATGATATCGCTGCCCTTGAAGCCGCACGCCTCGCTCATGACAAGCTCCGTGAGCGACGAGCAGTCCATGCCGCAGCCTTCCTCGCCGAGGATCTTCAAGAGATACGGATTCGGCGTCGCCTTGACGGCGAAGTACTCCTTGAAGCCCTTGTTCCACGAGAACGCCTTGTAGAGCCTTCTGCAGTTTTCTCTGATTCCCTTCTCGTCATAGATGTGGAAGGGAGTCGGGATATCCCTGATGATATCCTCAGCCATCGCCTTGGTCAAAAACGGTGTTTTTTTCATACATATACCTCCAAATCATCGGGCAAAGAGCGAACAAAAAAACTCTGTTCGCACCCGATTCCTAATTACTGATTCCTCATACCTCGTTCCTGATGGATTCGTTGATCGCGTTCTCGATTGCCTCTGCCCCATCGCCGCTGAGCGCGGAGAAGGGATACAACCCGACGTTCTCATACCCGCTGAGAAGTCCCGAAATCAGCTCAAGCTGAGCCTGATACTCGCTTTTATTGAGCTTGTCCGACTTCGTCATGACGACGATGAACGGGATCGAGTTGTTATACAAAAAGTTGATCATATTCATGTCGTCGGCGGTCGGCTTGTGGCGCATATCGACGATCTGCACGACCAGCGCGATCTCACGATCCGCACCGAAGTACCCTTCGACCAGCTCCGCCCAACGGAGCTTCTCGCCCTTGCTGACCTTCGCATAGCCGTAGCCGGGCAGGTCGACAAGATTGAACGTTTTGCCGTCAAAGAAGTTGATCGTTGCGGTCTTGCCGGGCTTTGAGCTGACGCGCGCGAGAGACTTGCGGTTACACAGCTTATTGATCAGCGAGGATTTTCCGACATTGGAACGACCCGAAAAAACAACGTCGGGACGATTGTCGGGACGCAGCTGAGAGGACAGTCCCGCCGAGTAAGTGAATTCTACGTTCAGCATAGCGTCTCCTTACTGCGCGACATCCACGCGCTTTGCCGAGGATTTCTTCGGCTTCATCACGGCGTTGATTTCCTTCGCCACCTTCTTCGGCGTGAGGGTCGCGAGGGTCAGCACCTCGTCCACCGTCTCCACCGGATAGAAGGTCAAACCGTTCTTCACATCCTCGTCGATCTCGGCGAGGTCGCGCTCGTTCTCCTTCGGGATGATCACATGCTTGATCCCCGCCTTGAACGCCGCCATGGATTTTTCCTTGAGACCGCCGATCGGCAGCACCTTGCCGCTGATGGTGATCTCACCGGTCATCGCGAAGTCCGCTCTCACGGGACTCATGGTCAGCGCGGAATACAGCGCCGTCGCCATGGTAACGCCCGCCGAGGGACCGTCCTTCGGCACAGCTCCTTCGGGAGCATGGATGTGCATGTCATACTTGCTGTAAAAATCGGGAGCGATCCCGTATTTGTCGACACGGGTACGGATGGCGGTGATCGCCGCCTTTGCGCTTTCCTGCATGACGTCGCCGAGCGAGCCGGTCAGCTCGATCTTTCCGCTGCCGGGCATCACGGCACATTCGAGCGGCAGGAGCGTTCCGCCGATGGACGTCCACGCGAGTCCGTTGACCAAGCCGATCTCGGGCTTCTTCGCGGCAACATCGTCGAGGTATTTCTTCACGCCGAGGAAATCGCCGAGGTTCTTGTCGCTGACTCTGACGATGACGTTTTCATCCGCGAGGATCTGCACGGCGGCTTTTCTGAGGATCGCGGTCAGCTCGCGCTCGAGGTTACGCACGCCGGCTTCTCTGGTATAATAGTCGATCACCGCATAGATCGCCTTGTCGGTGATACGGAAATTTTTGCGCTTGATACCGCAGAGCTTCATCTGCTTCGGGAGCAGATGCTTCTTCGCGATGTG
>JAFSRK010000214.1 GCA_017446165.1 Ruminococcus sp. | reverse complement strand
CACTGCAGCGTGCGATCAAGAACCGCTGGCTTTTCTACGGACTCTTGGTGCTGATCGCCCTTCCGGGATGGTTCTATTGCAAGAGCGCCGACTACTACACCGCCTTCGGTATCCTGATCGGCTTCATCGTCGCGGTGGAATTCGAGGCTCGGTTCGTCAAATTTGAGAACACACGCAACGTCCTGCGAATGATCCTGCGTGTCGTGCTGGGCGTCGGCGTCTACTTCGGTCTGAGTACCCTGTCAAAGCTCCCGTTCAGCAAGGATTTCCTCGACTCTGCAACGATGGCGTCCTATGCCGTGCGCGCGGTGCGCTACTTTGTGATCATTTTCTTCACCATCGGCGTGTATCCGCTAATCTTCCGACTCGGCGACCGCGTCTTCAAGCGCAAGGGTTGATCGATCAGATGAGAGCAACATCCGAAAAAGGAGATATCAATGGAATTCGATAGTGTAATCAAAGAACGGTATTCCGTACGAAAATACAAGTCCGGTAACCTCTCCCTGTGTTGCGCTCATCGCTGCATTTAAAAAATCCTCCTCTACACGGCTCAATCGGGTCGGTAGAGGAGGATTTTCATTTGTTGTTCGTAGCTTATGCTGAATTCTAACTCTGACTAAATGATTGACAATCTATCGCGGGAAATACCGCATAGCTTTGTTGTCGTTGATTCGTCAGTTGCGGCGGTCAAGCACAGCTCGTCTGTACGGAGTAACACAAATAATTCTTTCGGGGATAAGCCATGATAATGAATTCCGGTGATCAGGCGGTCTGCGTTGCTTTTGTGTTCGCGGTACAGGTTTTTCTGATAACCAGCGGCCAGATGACGACTGCAAACAGCACCATCAGGAATCGTGCGAGCATATTGCCCCAGTGACCGCCCAGCCAAGGCACGATCGTCGCGGGAGCAAGCAGCTCCTTCCACGCGAACATCAGAGCAAAGCCGACGCAAGCCAAAACAGGCAGCGCCGAGGATCCCTGCGGGATCTCATATCGGATAAAGTGTCTTTCGATAAAGCTGCCGATCAGGAAACCTAAGAATCCGCCGCAAGCCTTGAACGAGTCGTTCATCATCTTCTGAGGATCGACGAGAAGCTTGCCGTCGACATAGTCCATCGGATAGGGCTTTAAGGTGATATACAGGATGACGCCGACGGTCACGAGGATACCGACCAGTGTCAGGATATCGAGCGCCTTGTCGTTATTATAGACACGCTTTTCGATGATACCGACGAGAACGATCAGCACAATGCCCTCCGTCATTCCCACCAGTACGTCCTGAGGAGTATGGACGCCCAAAAAGTTGCGGGAGAAGCCTGTCAAAAGGATCAGCACAACACAGGTGATCGACAGCCATTTTCGCTTGCTCCACTGCCAGACGGCGGTATTGCCGTAATGCATCGTTGCTGCCAGCGTATGACCGCTCGGAAACGAATAGCCGGTCGCGGCGACCTTGGAATCGCCTGCGGGTACGATACTGTCGCTGCGGATCCATGGACGATAAGCACAGACGCTCAGCTTGATCACACCGTTCAATACCTCGCCGATCCATGCCGTCGCCATAAAACGATAGCCCAGCCTTTTGTTGACACACCAATAAATGATGAACGGTAAAAACGGCAGAAGATCTACCGCGAATTTTGACAGCGCATTGAAGAATTCATCAAATAATCCGCCGGTGGATTCTCTCAGATTTTGTAAAAACAATAAATACTGAAGATCAAATCCCATGTACATTCCTCCTGTAATTTTTTGTCAATTATAACACAGTTTTCAATTGATGTCCATAACAGGCGCGGCTATTTTTATTGACGCAGAATAAGATTTATCATATTTCCGGGATGAAAACACGACTCATAAGCAAATGTGTCAAACAGTCGTTCAAGGTTCTCGTAGCTCTGTTCGACTTCCTTTGAATACCGCTGTGCTGCTTCAATCAAGGTGAGTCGGTTCATTCGGCTGAGGTTGGAGATGGCCGCGATCGAAACGATCATGTGCGTGAAAACAGCAAAGACGTTGCGTGTGTCAACAGCATTGAGCCAGTAACGGTACAGATAGTACAGCGCCAGACGGGTCAGCTCGGATTCCTGATTTGAGAAATCCGCCGAGCGACACGCCTGCACGATCATCTCACCGTTTCGCTCATCGATGTATTCCAACTGAGTAAACAATGCCGCGAGCGCGTCGGGAGTGTACGGCACGTCGCAAGCGTTATGTAACGGCTCGATCTCTTCTTGCACCTGCGCGGTGATGCTCAGACAGCTCTGCAGCCGATCGGCAAGAGGACGCTTTGCAAGGAGCAACTCGGCAAGCTTTTGACGCGCTTTCAGCAGCGTATGCATGAGCTTTGCATCATAATCCTCACAGTCTGCGGAGGATTCCTGCGTCAAAGAGGAATATGCGTTGTCGGTCTTAAGGATCAGCCGCGCTGCTTCGGGACACGCGAGCGCAAGGCTATGCTCGCAAAAGTCCGCGTATTCCATCCGAATTCGCGGAAACTGAGCGCAGGTGGCGCAGAGGTGTTCCTCTCCGAGCGTTCTGTAAATATCGCACAGCTTGTCCTCTCCCCAGAAAGGGCATTTCTTTTTATCTTTCAGGCGAAAGACACGGTCGCCGTCACCGTCGGTATAGATCGCCCCGCGGAGCTTATCGCCGAATTCTCCGTCAACCGTACGGTAAAAGCGTTCGGTGTCGCTGTCGATGACCACATCCCATCCCTGACAACAGCTGTCGGGACAGTCGGCGGCGATACAGCGGAATAATCCATAGTATGCAGGATAATACTGTTTCATTGTGTTTCCTCTTCTGTGATATGATGTACGATGATTCGGAAAGATGCGGTCGATAAAACCATTATACAGCTTCTCGCTGTTATTGCAAGCGTTTTGATTAATAACAAACACGCCGACGCAATATATGACTATAATTCAGACTCCGTTAGATTTGTGAAACGGCTT
>JAFSRK010000213.1 GCA_017446165.1 Ruminococcus sp. | reverse complement strand
ATTGGCTTAGTGTCACTGCTGGCGCCTGTCAAGACTGACAACGCAGTTATGCGGAATTCTCCGCAATAGATATTAAAGTGTTTTATTGCTACTTAGTATCAGATCGATCCGCTATTTTTCCGAACGATACATGTGTTTTCCGACCGTAGGCGAAGTCATATCTCCCGCCAGATAACGGCGGATGACCATCGCGTCGCGCAGGGTGACCGCTTCGTCACCGGTGACGTCGGAGAAGCCGAGGTCACAGGGGATCCTCTCGCCTGCCGCCACGCGCTGCATCACGGTCGCGTCGAGCAGGGTGACGCTGTAGTCGCCGTCGATATCGCCGAAACAGCCGAGCGAAGGCTCGATCGTCGTCGCGGTATAGGGCGCGACCGCAGGATCGGGCGCACAACCGTAGTAGATCCTGTGATCGTCGAGATCCTTCATATACTCGATCAGGTGGGTGATATCGACCGTGCCGGGGGCTTCGGCTTTGAAGCGAAAGCGAGCAAACAGCTTATCGGTATCATCGAAAGCCGCTACGCCGGTGATACGCGAAAAATTGTAGAGGATCGTACCGTTGAGAGCGCTGTTCATGACGATGCCGGAGCTGCAGATCGAGCCGGGGAAGCAGTAGGATTCCTCGTCCTCTCGCACGCCCATCACGGGAACATAGGACAGATGATCGCTGTCATATGACACACGGCACTGACCGTTGATGATCTTCGAGCTGCCCGCGTAAAGTCCGACGCGGACGATGAACTCGTTGCCGACGTCGATCCGCATGGGATTCGCGCCGTTGACCGTGACGACAAGGACGTCTTCCCCATCGCCCGCCGCCGACACCGCGACCGTCGACGAAAGCGCGACAAGCATCAGCGCAAGGATCAGGCATAATAGCTTTTTCACGGGCATACCTCCTGTCAGAATGAAATGGTTATCAGCTCTGTCAGATGATCGAGAGCTGGGTCGCCTCGTCCTCTACCGAGGGAAGCGCTCCCACAGCGGGGAGAGTGCGGGTGCGATAGCGCGAGGGCTTTGAGAAGCGTCCCTCGACATACGGCTCGACGGACATCACGCGATGACCCTTCTTGAGCTTCATGACCGCTACGCCCTGTGTGTTCTTGGTCGATTTCAGCGCGATCGCTCCCGAATGGAGCAGGAGCATCCTACCCTGAGAGGATGTAAGGACGAATTCGGAATCGGTCTCGCAGAAAGCGATGCCCGCAAGCGGAGATTTGTCGGAATAGGCGTTGATCAGCTTCTTGCGGTTGGTCTTGGTCTCATAGGACTTGAGGTCGACCTTGGCGACCTTACCGTTCTCGAACGCAAAGAGCAGATAGCCGCTGTAGTCCTTGGTGTTGAGCATATAGACGGCGCTCTCGCCCTCGTCCATCGAGAGCTTCGCGGGGATATAGTCGCCGAACACGCTCGCCTTGGTATCGGCAAAATCGGAAACCTTCGCCTTGTAGACTTGACATTTGTCGGTGAAGAACAGAAGATCGGTATTGTTGGTGGTCTCGACAACAGAGATGACCTCATCCTCTTCCTTGAGCTTCTGTTCGCTGCTCATACGCAGGGACTGGGGCGTGATTTTCTTGAAGTAACCTTCCTTGGTGAAGAAAAGGTTGACGGCATAATCGGGAATGTCCTCCTCGAGGTTCAGATCCATATCCATCTCGGAGAGGTACAGCAGCGGACACTTGCGCTCCTTGCCGTATTTATCGGCGACCTCCTTGAGTTCCTTAACGATGATGGTCTTGACGCGCGCCTTGGAGTTCAGGATCGCGTCGAGATCCTCGATATCCTTGATCAGTTGTTCGATCTCTGCGGTGCGCTTGAGGATGTATTCGCGGTTGAGATGGCGCAGCTTGATCTCGGCGACATATTCCGCCTGGATCTTATCGATCCCGAAACCGATCATCAGGTTCGGGACAACCTCGGCTTCTTCCTCGGTCTCGCGAACGATCTTGATTGCCTTGTCGATATCGAGCAGGATAAGCTTTAAGCCCTCCAGAAGATGGAGCTTGTCTTTCTTTTTATTGAGGTCAAAATAGGTGCGGCGACGGATGCACTCGATGCGGAACGCGATCCACTCGTTGATCAGTTCCTTCACGCCGAGGGTCATGGGTACGCCGCCGATCAGAACGTTGAAGTTACATGAAAAGCTGTCCTCGAGGGTGGTCAGCTTGAAGAGCTTGAGCATCAGCTTCTCGGGATCGGTGCCTCGCTTGAGGTCGATGGTGATCTT
>JAFSRK010000212.1 GCA_017446165.1 Ruminococcus sp. | reverse complement strand
TCTCCTTTGTGTTTCTTTACATACGGTTATCTGTTTCGGCGTTTCGGTAAAAACGATCTTTGTTTTCAAGATAATCACCCGATGAATCCTATGCCGGATCAGAGGCGCTTATGCGATAACGAAGCATCATCGCTTTATACTAATTTCAAATAAAACCCTTTAACATCTATTGCGTTAAATTCCGCATATATCTTGTTTAAGCGTTTTATTTGAAATTAGTATTAGCCGCTCGACGGGACAAGTCCAATCGGGCAAATCTCCGGTTTTGAAAAAAATGCGGGTCAGACGCGCATCGGCGCATCTGACCCGCAGATCATGAATCATTCTTTTTTTCGTCAGAAGTGCAAATTGATATCAGTTCAGAGTTTTCTTGATTGTAAGGATGTTTTTACCGTCCTTGTACTCGTAGTTCACGGCATCCATGCTCTTCTTGACCATAAAGATGCCCAATCCGCCGATCTGGCGCTGTGCGGCTGAGAGCGTGGTATCGGGATCAGCCTTAGCGAGAGGATCGTACTGCATGCCGTTGTCGATGAAGGTTATCTCGACGGAAAGCGGATCATCATGGACCGTAACCTGAACCACCGCGATCCCGATCTCAGGGTTATAGGCGTAGCTCGCAATGTTGACAAACAGCTCCTCGACGGCGATGTCGATCGTTGTCTGGGTCATCATCGGACAGTCGACTGCTTCAAGCTGTTCGTCGACGAATTCCAATACCTGCGGCAGATTATTCTTTTCGGCTTCTATGACCAGTTCTTTCATTGTGCCTCCTCCGCATTGACATTCTCAGCGGGACCGTAGTATTTCAAGCCCAGCATCGTCAGGTCGTCGAACTGAGGTGCTTCTTTCACGAATGCATCGACCGAAGCGCGTACACCCAACAGCACATCCTTCTGGGAAGCGTCCTTCGAAACAGCATTGAGCGCTTCGAGGGTGCGGTCGGTACCGAAGAGCTGATGGTTCGCGTCGGTAGCCTCGGCGACGCCGTCGGTATAGACAAAAATGCTGTCGCCCTTTTTGAGGGTGATCTCGGTATCCTTGTACTTCGCGATCGGCATCGCACCGATCGCCAGACCGTGCTTATCCTTCAATATCTCGTATTGACCGTTCACGTTGATCATCGGGTATTCGTGACCGGCGCTCGCTGAGGTGAGCTTACCGGTGCTGATCTCGAGGATACCCAGCCATACGGTTACGAACATCTGGGCGTCGTTGTTAGCATAGACCAGCTTGTTGACTCTCTGGAGAATCTCAGAAGGAGCGCCGCCCATGATGGCGTGGTCGTTGAGAAGGATCTTTGAGGACATCATGAACAGCGCCGCGGGAACACCCTTGCCGGATACGTCGGCGATCACCATTCCAAGATGATCGTCATCGATCATAAAGAAGTCATAGAAGTCGCCGCCGACCTCTTTCGCGGGATCCATGGAAGCATGGATATCGAACTCATGCCTGTCGGGAAACGCGGGAAATACCGAGGGGAGCATGCTCGCCTGGATTTCGGTCGCCATGTCAAGCTCCGTTTGAGTTGCCGCCAGCTTTCTGTTCTTGTCATTGAAGATGACGCAGTACATGATGATCAGCGACATCAGGATGACACCGTACTGACTCGCTTCGCCGAAGCTTCCGCTGAGGAAGATATATTCAACAATCGGCAAGAAAATGAACGTCGACACAGCCACTTTCTGATTGACGGGGGAATGGGACATGAATACCAGTACGGCGGTCAGAATGAACGTCACGACAAGGAAAACTTCCTCTATCAGGTGAATCGCCGAGTTCTGATACACGCCGTCAGCGGTGACCGAGAAGGTGAGCGGATAGAAGATGTTGGCGAGCAGGACGATCGTTTGCACGACCAAAAGTACGGGGATGATCTTATCGGAGATCTTTGCGAGCTTCCCCTCAAAACCGAGCGTTGCTTTGACATATCGGTAGAAGAAATAGATCATCACAAGATCGAACAGCTTGCTCAACAGGCAAAAAATGAACAAGACGGTGTGCTGCTCGGGTAAGAACACCGTGAAATGCATCACGATGTTAACAACAAAGCTGGCGCTTTCCAGAACGATCAGGATTCTGAAGGGTCTTGCACCGTCGCCGTCCTGCTTCCAACAGCCGTAGAACAGCGCCGCACATATCAACGCTCCTATTGTAGACACGCCGGCATCATACAGAAACGACTGCAGTCTCGATTCGGTGAAAAAGGGCAAACTGAACACAAGCATAAAAACAGCTGACGCGATGGTAAATGCCAGTCCGTAGATTCGGATATCTTTTAATTTCTTAATCATTTATTCTCTCCGTAATTTCGACACCATTTCAAAGATCAATATCATTCGCCTTATTCGATGTTGAATATCAGGTTGAAGCCTGTCAGATCAAACACCTCACGGACAGACGGATCGACGTTGCGAACGACCATGCCGCCTTTGCCGTTCATCGCCTGGACTGCACCGAGCAGAACACGGAGTCCCGCGCTGGAGATGTACTCGAGCTTCTCGAGATCGAAGACCAGCTTCTCGGCGTCGCCGAGGACCTCCTTGATCGCGGCGTCGAGGTCGGGCGCTGTCAGCGTATCCAGTCTGCCGTCGAGCAGAAAGGTGTATTCTGAGCCGTTGTTTGTCACCGAGATCTTCAGCTTGCCGGAGGATTTCGGTTTCTTATCCTTTTTCTTAATCAGAGCCATAATTCTTATCTCCTATTCAAATAATGATTTTGAGCGCTATTTGGCGGGTGATTCTATCCTTGAAGACGCTTATTCAGCTACTTCTTCTTTTTTCTTCTTCATCTTCGGGAGCATCACGAGGGTGGTGCCGAGGATGCCGAGGGCGAGTCCGCCGAAGCCGGCGAGAGCCAGCACGCCGCCGCTGAAGGTAGATGCGGTCGCCTCTGCGGGATATGCGTTCGCGTCGGTCTTCCAGTAGACATACATACCCTCGTTATCCGAGCGGAAGCAGTAATCCTCGTTATCGAGCAGTACCGGACCGGTGCTGTTGAACATATGCAGACAGCCGTCGTAGCCTTCGGGCTTTTTAGCGGCTTCCGAAGCTTTATTGCCGTTTTTCACTTCTTCTTTGCCTGTACGGAGCTTGAGCGTATCCGC